>NZ_RCOB01000047.1:0-70668 GCF_004307665.1 Pseudomonas sp. Sample_16 | reverse complement strand
GCCATGTGCACGTCGCCTTCCACCGAATCACGATAGGTCACCAGGTTGAATTGGCCCAGTTCGCTGTCCAGCGGCTGCTCGGCAATCCGCTGAACGGTACGTTCGTGGATCATCCGATAGTGAATCAGGTCGGCAATGGTGCCGATCTTGATGTCGTGTTCGGCGGCAAACGCTTCCAGCTCGGCGCGACGGGACATGGTGCCATCGTCGTTCATCACTTCGCAGATCACGCCGCTTGGCTCGAAACCGGCCATGCGCGCCAGGTCGCACGCCGCTTCGGTGTGGCCGGCACGAGCCAGCGTACCGCCGGCCTGGGCCATCAGTGGGAAAATATGGCCCGGGCTGACGATGTCTTCGGCCTTGGCATCACGGGCCGCAGCCGCTTGCACGGTGCGCGCACGGTCGGCGGCGGAGATGCCGGTGGTGACACCGGTGGCCGCTTCGATCGATACAGTGAACTTGGTGCCGAAACCGGAACCGTTGCGCGGCGCCATCAATGGCAGCTTGAGCAATTCACAGCGCTCGCGGCTCATCGGCATGCAAATCAGGCCACGGGCGTGCTTGGCCATGAAATTGATGTGCTCGGGCTTGCAGCACTCGGCGGCCATGATCAGGTCGCCTTCGTTCTCGCGGTCTTCGTCATCCATGAGGATGACCATCTTGCCTTGGCGGATATCTTCAACCAGCTCTTCGATGCTATTGAGCGCCACAAGGCACCCCCTTCTTTTGAAATTTGAGCTTCAGGATTTGAGGTAGCCGTTGGCGGCCAGAAAGCTTTCGGTGATGTTGCCGGAGGCTGGTTCTGCAGCCTTGTCGCCCAACAGCAGACGTTCCAGATAACGGGCCAGCAAGTCCACTTCCAGGTTCACCCGGCGACCTGGCTGGTAGGACGCCATGATGGTTTCACTCAGGGTGTGCGGAATGATGGTCAGCAGGAATTCCGCGCCATCAACCGCGTTCACGGTCAGGCTGGTGCCGTCGACAGTAATCGAGCCTTTATGCGCGATGTACTTGGCCAGGTCTTTTGGCGCGCGGATACGGAATTCCACGGCGCGGGCGTTCTCGGTGCGGGCAACCACTTCGCCCACACCATCGACGTGACCGCTGACCAGATGCCCGCCGAGGCGCGTGGTCGGGGTCAGGGCTTTTTCCAGATTGACCGGGCTGCCGCTTTTCAGGTCGTTCATGGCGGTGCAGTCGAGGGTTTCACGGCTGACATCCGCCGCAAAGCCATTGCCCGGCAATTCAACGGCAGTCAGGCACACGCCATTGACCGCGATGCTGTCGCCCAGTTTGACGTCGCTCAGGTCGAGCTTGCCGGTTTCGACGTGAACCCGCACATCACCGCCCTTTGGGGTCAATGCACGAATACTGCCGATGGATTCGATGATGCCGGTAAACATGAGGTTCTCCTCGAGAACAAAGCCAGCGCCTACGCGATGGCCGGGAATTATACGCTCGCGGCTGGCGAAGGAATGGCAGTGACCCGCCAGTCATCGCCAACCGCGCGAATTTCGGTGATTTTCAGCTCGGGCGCATCCTTCATGTGCGCGAGCGGCCAATCCAGCAACGGCAGCGCCGAAGAGCCCATGAACTTGCCGGCGATGAAAATCTGGAACTCGTCCACCAGACCGAGTTGGGCGAAGGCACCCGCCAGCCGTGGGCCGGCCTCGACCAATACTTCATTGACGTCACGCCTGGCGAGCTCGACCAGCAACTGACGAAGATCGACCTGCCCATCGTAGCTCGGCACGATCAGGCATTCCGGGCCATTGGCATATTGTTCTTCCACCGCCACGCACGTCGCCACCAACGCTGGGCCAGCCTTGAAGAACGGCGCATCCAGCGGCACCCGCAGACGCCCGTCGACCAGCACCCGCAAGGGTGGCCGGCTCATGGCCAGTGCGGTTTGCTCCCCGTCCAGGCCCAGCTCATCGGCGCGTACGGTCAAACGAGCATTGTCCGCCAGCACCGTGTCCGCGCCAGTCAATACCACGCTGGCCTGGGCTCGCAGGCGTTGCACCGCCGAACGCGCCGCCGGGCCGGTGATCCATTGGCTCTCGCCGTTTTCCATCGCCGTGCGACCGTCAAGGCTCATGGCCAGTTTGACCCGCACGAACGGCAGGCCGTGTTCCATGCGTTTCAGGAAACCTTGATTGAGCTTGCGCGCTTCGCTTTCCAGCACGCCGCTTTCGGTGGCGATGCCCGCCTGCTCCAGACGTTGCAGGCCACGGCCGGCAACCTCCGGGTTCGGGTCCTGCATGGCCGCGACGACCCGCGCCACACCGGCATTCACCAGCGCATCGGCGCAGGGCGGTGTGCGGCCGTGGTGGCTGCAAGGCTCGAGGGTGACGTAAGCGGTCGCGCCCCGGGCCAGTTCACCGGCGGCGCGCAAGGCATGGACTTCGGCGTGGGGTTCACCGGCGCGCTCATGCCAGCCTTCGCCGACAATTTGCCCGGCCTGGACGATCACGCAGCCAACCCGTGGATTGGGATGCGTCGTGTAGTGCCCCTTGCGCGCCAGCTCGAGGGCGCGCGCCATGTAATGCGCGTCGAGGATGGCCTGTTCGGCGGACGTGGTCATTCTTTCACCGGCTCACGGGCCAGGCGATCGATTTCTTCGCGGAACTCGTTGAGGTCCTGGAAGCGGCGATACACCGAAGCGAAACGGATATAGGCGACTTCGTCGAGCTTTTGCAGCTCGGCCATCACCAGTTCACCGACCACCAGGGACTTGACCTCGCGTTCGCCGGTGGCGCGCAGTTTGTGTTTGATGTGCACCAGCGACGATTCGAGGCGTTCGACACTCACCGGGCGCTTTTCCAGCGCCCGCTGCATGCCGGCACGGAGTTTTTCTTCGTCGAACGGCTGGCGACTGCCGTCGGTTTTGATCAGGCGCGGCAACACCAGTTCGGCGGTCTCGAACGTCGTGAAACGTTCGCCGCAGGCCAGGCATTCACGCCGGCGGCGCACCTGTTCGCCCTCGGCGACCAGACGCGAGTCGATGACCTTGGTGTCGTTGGCACCGCAGAAGGGACAGTGCATGGTGGCAGGCAACAAAAAAAGGGAGGGCCATGGTAGCGCATCCCGGTGGCAAGACAAGCCATAGGGTTTGCGGTATACAGACGGGATGATCAATTGATCCATGGATTTCATCTTTCCGGAGCTGCCAATGTCGTTACGTCCGCTCGTTTTGCTCAGCCTTTTCAGCCTGTTGGTGGCCTGCAGCAGCGATGCACCCCAGCCCCAGCCGCCAACGCCCGGCCCTGCGCCGCAACAAGCGCAGAAAAAAGCCAAAGAGGCCGCCAAACTCGGCCCGTTGCCCGCCCATCAACGGGAATTGAGCGGCACTCTGCAAGGCGTACCGACCGGAGCCGAAGTCGAACTGGCCTTGCTGGTGATCGATGACAAGGACCGCCCGCAACAATTGCTCGCCAGTTCCAGCCTGATCGGCAACAACCAGATTTTGCCGTTCCACCTGCGTTTCAATCCAGAATCCTTCCCCGCCGGTGCCCGTGTCGAACTGCGAGGCCGCGCCAGCCAGTCCGGCCAGTTGATCCTGCATCTGCCGTCGCAAGTGATTACCCAGCCGACGACCCAGGCGCTGGGCCAACTGCAATTCGTCAAAGCCCCATGAGTGCACCGCTCGACCTGCAACAGGCGTTGGCTGAACTGCTCGGTGATGCGCGCTTGGTCGCCTGTGAGCTACCGCAGACCGATCTGAAGTTGTGGCTGATCGACGGCGACAACATGGACCGTGCCTTCAGCCCAGAAGAAACCCGGCGCATCCTGCACGAGCCGCCTTACTGGAGTTTCTGCTGGGCCAGCGGGTTGGCCGTGGCCCGTTATCTGGCCGACAACCGGCATTGGGTCGAAGGCAAACGTGTGCTGGATTTTGGCGCAGGGTCCGGTGTGGCGGGCATTGCCGCGGTGAAGGCCGGCGCACTGGAAGTAGTGGCCTGTGACCTTGATCCGCTGGCGATTGCCGCCTGTCGGGCGAATGCCGAACTCAATGGCGTACAACTCGACTACTCGACGGATTTTTTTGCCGAGGCCGATCGCTTCGATCTGATTCTGGTGGCGGACGTGCTGTACGACCGGGCCAACCTGCCATTGCTCGATGAGTTCTTGAGTCGTGGCCGGGAGGCGCTGGTGGCGGATTCGCGGGTACGGGATTTTCGCCATCCGCTGTACCGGCGTATCGAAATGCTCGAAGCCATGACCTTGCCGGATCTGGCCGAGCCGGAAGAGTTTCGGCATGTGAGCCTGTATCACGCCGCCCGGACATGAACGTTCCCACGCTCCGCGTGGGAATGCAGCCCAAGACGCTCCGCGTCTCAAAAGCAGACGCAGAGCGTCCCTTGAAGCGTTCCAACGCAGAGCGTGGGAACGATCAATGTTCCGACTTCCGGCCGCCCCCCACCAGGCCGTATAGTGGCCCCATTCACGCTTTTACGAGATTGCCCATGAGTCAGCAAACGCCGTACATCTTCGACGCCACGACTGCCGATTTTGACCAGTCGGTGATCGAGAACTCTTTCCACAAACCGGTGCTGGTGGATTTCTGGGCCGAATGGTGTGCGCCGTGCAAAGTGTTGATGCCGATGCTGCAGACCATCGCCGAGAGCTATCAGGGCGAATTGCTGCTGGCCAAGGTCAACTGCGACATCGAACAAGACATCGTCGCCCGCTTCGGTATTCGCAGCCTGCCGACCGTGGTGCTGTTCAAGGACGGTCAACCGGTGGACGGGTTTGCCGGTGCGCAGCCGGAATCCGCTGTGCGCGCCTTGCTTGAACCTCATGTGCAGATGCCGCCACCAGCAGCGGCCGATCCGTTCGAACAGGCCCAGGCCTTGTTCGACGACAGCCGATTCGCCGATGCCGAAGCGCTGCTCAAAGTCATCCTGGGCGAAGACAACACCAACGCCAAGGCCCTGATTCTCTACGCACGCTGCCTCACTGAGCGCGGTGAGCTGGGCGAGGCGCAAGTTGTGCTCGATGCGGTCAAGAGCGACGAACACAAGGCTGCCCTCGCCGGTGCCAAGGCGCAGATCAAGTTTCTCGGCCTGGCCCGGGATCTGCCAGATGCCGCTGACCTGAAGGCGCGAC
The DNA here is from genome assembly GCF_004307665.1 of Pseudomonas sp. Sample_16. NCBI lineage: Bacteria > Pseudomonadati > Pseudomonadota > Gammaproteobacteria > Pseudomonadales > Pseudomonadaceae > Pseudomonas > Pseudomonas sp. Sample_16. Next base: position 65,559 of record NZ_RCOB01000047.1, on the reverse strand, counting down.
TGGCGAAAGACCCGCAGGACGACGAAGCGGTCTATCAACTGGCGATTCAGCAATTGGCCCGCCAGCAATACGACGCCGCGCTGGATGCCCTGCTCAAGTTGTTCATCCGCAATCGCAGCTACAACGAAGGCCTGCCGCACAAGACCTTGCTGCAAGTGTTCGAGCTGCTGGGCAATGACCACCCACTGGTGAGCACCTACCGTCGCAAGTTGTTTGCCGCACTGTACTGATCACGCCCCGTAGGAGCCGGCTTGCTGGCAATGCACGATGACGCGGTTCACCTGCTGAAACGCAGCGTCCGCATCGCCAGCAAGCCGGCTCCTACAGCCAGCGATAAATCGGTGTATCGCCGCCGCTTTCCACCTTCACATCCGGGCTGTGGCGCAGGCGCACCAACAAGCGCTTGCCCGCTGCGGCGCTGCCGGTCAGAGCTTCAAGTTGATCGAGCAGATCCGGCCCGCTCAACTGTCCGGCCTTGCGCAGCAAATCCCTGGCGACCTGCCAAAGCGAATCATCCTGGCTCATCGATTTCGCCGCTGGCGCGCTGACGTCGACTTTATCGACCTGCAACTGCGCGCCCAGCCTGGCCCAGTCGGCGTCATCCATTTCCAGCGTCAAATCCACCGGCCAGTCGCCGATGCTTCCGCGAATTCGCAACATAAGTCTGCTCCTGCACATTTCTGACTTGCATGCTCCCATGGGACTTGTGCAACGCCAAGCAGCCAGTCAAACTCTCCGCACTTACGTTATAAGATTACATAACAGATTGTTCACTTTACTTTCCGGAGACTCGCCATGCGTCGTCTGTTGCTCGCTTTGCCGTTTGCCTTGTTGCCCCTGGCTGTCGCCCATGCGGCTGACGAGCATGACCATGATCACGATCATGAACACGGCAGCCTGGGTGCCCATGAGCACGGTGTCGGCCGGCTCAACGCGGTGCTGGACGGCCAGACCCTCGAGCTGGAGCTGGAAAGCCCGGCGATGAACCTGGTGGGCTTCGAACATGCCGCGACCACCGACGCCGACAAAGCCAAAGTCGCAGCGGTTCGTACTCAGCTGGAGAAACCACTGACGCTGTTCAACCTGGCGAAAGCTGCAGGCTGCGTGGTGCAAAACCAGACCCTGGAAAGCCCGCTGTTTGGCGATAAACCAGACGTCGATGATGACCACGATGGCGACGCCAAGGACGAGCATCATCACGACCACAGCGAAATCCACGCCCACTACCAGTTCACCTGCGCCACACCGGCGGCGCTGAAGACCCTGGATCTGGCGAACATTTTCAACAGCTTCCCGGCGACCCGGACAATTCAGGTACAACTGATCGGCCCGAGCGGCCAGCAAGGGGTTGAAGTGACGGCCCAGGCCGCGGCCCTGAAATTCTGAATCTATCCGGATCCTGTAGGAGCAAGGCTTGCCCGCGATGAACGATAGCGCGGAGCTCCTGTTAAACCGCGGTGTAGCCATCGCGAGCAAGCTTTGCTCCTACGGATCATCAACATTCTTGAAATCGGCGCCATGACCCAAACACTCATCGAACTGTCCGACCTGGGCTTCAGCTGGCCCGGTCATCCGCCGCTGCTGGACATTCCGGCGTTTCGCCTTTCACCTGGTGAAACCCTGTTCCTCAAAGGCCCCAGCGGCAGCGGCAAGACCACCCTGCTCGGCTTGCTGGGCGGCGTGCAGAAGCCTGATCGCGGCAGCATTCGCCTGCTCGGCCAGGAGCTCACCGAGCTGTCGGCCGGTGCCCGCGATCACTTTCGCGTCGATCACACCGGCTACATCTTCCAGCAGTTCAACCTGCTGCCGTTTCTGTCGGTGCGAGAAAACGTCGAACTGCCCTGCCACTTCTCCAAACTGCGCGCCGAACGGGCCAGGCAGCGTCACGGCAGCGTCGATAAAGCCGCCGCCACCCTGCTCGCCCACCTGGGTTTAAGGGATGAAAACATCCTCGGTCGGCGTGCCGATTCGCTGTCCATCGGCCAACAGCAACGAGTGGCCGCCGCACGCGCGTTGATCGGTCAGCCGGAGTTGGTGATCGCCGACGAACCGACTTCGGCGCTCGATTCCGACGCCCGGGAAAACTTCATTCGCCTGCTGTTCGCCGAATGCCGCGAAGCCGGGTCGAGCCTGTTGTTCGTCAGCCATGACCAGAGCCTGGCGCCGCTGTTCGATCGCAACCTGTCGCTGGCCGAGCTCAATCGCGCCGCCAGCCCGTCCGAGGTCTGAGATGTATTTGTTCCGTCTAGCCATGGCCAGCCTGGCTAACCGTCGCTTCACCGCGATTTTGACCGCGTTCGCCATTGCCCTGTCGGTGTGCCTGCTGCTGGCCGTCGAGCGCGTGCGGACCGAGGCCAAGGCCAGTTTCGCCAGCACCATCAGCGGCACCGACCTGATCGTCGGCGCGCGCTCCGGCTCGGTGAATCTGTTGCTGTACTCGGTGTTCCGCATCGGCAACGCCACCAACAACATCCGCTGGGACAGCTTCGAACACTTCGCCAACAACCCGAAAGTGAAATGGGCGATCCCGATGTCCCTCGGCGATTCCCATCGCGGCTATCGGGTAATGGGCACCACCGAGGCCTACTTCGAGCATTACCAGTACGGCCGTCAACAACACCTGGAACTGGCCGCTGGCCGCGCCTTCGCCACTGATCCGTTTGAAGTGGTGCTCGGCGCCGAAGTGGCCGATGCGCTGCAATACAAGCTCGGCGAAAAACTGGTGCTGGCCCACGGCGTGGCGGCGATCAGTCTGGTCAAGCACGATGACAAACCGTTCACTGTGGTCGGCATTCTCAAGCGCACCGGCACACCGGTGGACCGAACGCTGCACATCAGCCTCGGCGGTATGGAAGCGATTCACATCGACTGGCACAACGGTGTGCCGGCCCGGGGCAACGGGCGAATCAGCGCCGATCAGGCACGCAACATGGACCTGAAGCCGCAAGCGATCACCGCGTTCATGCTCGGCCTCAACAGCAAGATTTCGACCTTCGCCGTGCAACGCGAGATCAACGAATTCCGTGGTGAGCCGATGCTGGCGATCCTCCCGGGGGTGGCGCTGCAGGAGCTGTGGAGCTTGATGAGCACCGCCGAAAAAGCCTTGTTCGTGGTGTCCTTGTTCGTGGTGCTGACCGGGTTGATCGGCATGCTCACAGCGATTCTCACCAGCCTCAACGAACGCCGCCGCGAGATGGCGATTCTGCGTTCGGTGGGCGCACGGCCGTGGCATGTTGCGACCTTGCTGGTGCTTGAGGCTTTTGCCCTGGCGCTGTCCGGCGTAGTGGCGGGCGTGGCACTGCTGTACGTGTGCATCGCCGCGGCTCAAGGTTACGTGCAAGCCAATTACGGGCTGTTTTTGCCATTGGCCTGGCCCAGCGAATATGAATGGACGCTGCTCGGTGGCATCCTGATCGCCGCGCTGCTGATGGGCAGCGTGCCGGCCTGGCGTGCTTATCGCCAATCCCTGGCTGATGGCCTGTCGATCCGTTTATGAGGACTTTGAAAATGCCCCGCGCTGTCTTTGCGCTGTTGATGCTGGTCGCTCTGCCGCTATGGGCGGCCGAGCCGAAAGAGCTGACCTGGTCGGAAATGATCCCGCCGGATGCCGCACCGGAAGTGCCGAACATGACGCCGCTGCACGACCTGTCGAAGATGAGCGATGCATTGTCTGCCGAGTCAGCGCCAGCAGCGAAGCAGGACATGCCCAATGCGCCGGTGGTCAAAGCGCTCGACGGGCAGAACATTCGCCTGCCGGGCTACATCGTGCCGCTGGAAGTGAGTGAAGACGGACGCACCACGGACTTTCTGCTGGTGCCGTATTTCGGCGCCTGCATTCACGTGCCGCCACCGCCGTCGAATCAGATCGTGCATGTCAAAAGCGAAGTCGGGGTGAAGCTCGATGAGCTGTATCAGCCGTACTGGATCGAAGGGCCGATGCAGGTCAAGCCCTCCACCAGCGAATTGGCGGATGCCGGGTATCAGATGGAAGCGCAGAAAATTTATCTGTATGAATTGCCCGAATGAGTCCGGAGTTGTTTTGTTGATTCAGAAGACGCCTTCGCGGGCAAGCCTCGCTCCTGCAGCACGCGGGGTGCGGCGACCGCGTTCTGTGGTTCATGAGCACTGCCTTACAGGCGCTTCGGGCGCAACGCTGAACCTGTAGGAGCGAGGCTTGCCCGCGAAGAGGTCCTCAGACATTCCACAAAAGCCAGACCTTCCACTGTTTCATTGAGCTGCATCAAAAGACCGAATCGTTAGGCAACTTACCATTGGACATCGAACATTTTTAACGTCCTTTGGAGCCCCCATGAACAAGTCTTTGCTCGGCGCATCGCTGGTCGCCCTCGCGCTCGCAGCCCCGCTCGCCCACGCCCACCAGGCGGGCGACATCATCCTTCGCGCCGGCGCGATCACCGTCAACCCGGAAGCCGACAGCTCCACCGTGAAGGTCGATCAAGGCCCGCTGAGCGGCGCCGACCTGGGCGGCAAGGCGACCATGAGCAGCGACACGCAATTGGGCCTCAACGTTGCCTACATGCTGACCAGCAACTGGGGTATCGAACTGCTCGCGGCCACACCGTTCGAGCACGACGTGAAACTCAAGAACACCGCGCTGAGTGCCGCCAACGGCAAACTCGGTACGCTCAAACACCTGCCGCCGACGCTGAGCGTTGTGTATTACCCACTGGACGGGAAGTCCGCTTTCCAGCCGTATGTGGGCGCCGGCATCAACTACACCTGGATCTACGACGAACACGTTGGCAGCCAGGCCAGTGCCGCCGGTTTCAGCAACTTCAAGGCGAGCAATTCCTGGGGCATGGCCTGGCAGGTTGGTGCCGACTACATGCTGACCGACAACGTGATGATCAACGCCCAGGTGCGCTACATCGACATCGACACCCGCGCGACCGTGGAGAACAACGCCGTTGCACCGGGCACCCGGGCACGGGTGAACGTGGATGTCGATCCGTTCATCTACATGGTCGGTCTGGGTTATAAATTCTAAGGATTCACGTGGTGGTGAAGATCGTTCCCACGCTCCGCTTGGGAATGCGGCCAGGGATGCTCCGCGTCCCAAGAGCAGACGCAGAGCGTCCATTGAGGCATTCCCACGCAGAGCGTGGGAACGATACGCAAAAGGCGCTTTGACAGGCGCCTTTTTCTATTGCCCCAGCAGCCGCGCCAGGCCAACGTTCAACGGCGTTTGCGCGGGAGCTTTGAAACGTTCCAGCAATTGCCGATTGTTCGCCCGTGAATGGCGGATGTCTCCGGAACGTGCCGGGGCGTAACTCACGGCAGGCAACTCGCCGACCACGCTTTCAAGTGCGGTCAGCAATTGCTTGAGACTGGTCGCCTGATTCCAGCCAACGTTGACCGCACCGAGCTCAACCTGAGGCTTTTCGATGGCTTGCACCAGCAACTTCACCAGGTCCTCGACGTAGAGAAAATCCCGGGTCTGCTCGCCGTCGCCAAACACAGTGATCGGCAGGCCTTTCTGCGCGCGCTCGCTGAAAATGCTGATCACACCGGAGTACGGCGAGGACGGATCCTGACGCGGACCGAAGATGTTGAAGAAGCGAAAGATCACCGGTTCAAGACCATGCTCGCGCCGGTAGAAATCGAAGTAGTGCTCGCTCGCCAGTTTGTCTGACGCGTAGGGCGTCAACGGTGATTTTGCTGTGTCTTCATCGATCGACTCACCTTCGCCGTTGTTGCCGTACACCGCCGCACTGGAGGCAAACACAACCCGTTTGACCGCGGACTGGCGCATGGCTTCGCAGACATTCAGCGAACCGATGAAATTGCTTTGGTGGGTCTTCACCGGATCGTCCACCGAAGCCTGCACCGATGCCACTGCCGCCAGGTGCGCCACGGCGCTGCAACCGGCCATGGTCCGTATCACCAGCGCGGCATCGGCGACGTCGCCGACAATCAGTTCGACCTTCGGATTATCCAATGGCAGATTGCTGCGCTTGCCCGTCGACAAGTCATCGAGGATGCGCACCGAATAGCCCTTGGCGAGCAAGGCATCGGTCAGGTGCGAGCCAATGAAACCGGCGCCGCCGGTGATTAAAACGGGGCCGTCAGCCATGGCGATAGAACCTGTCCAGTAGTCCGGGAAGTGCCGCACGCCAGGCGCGTGGCTTGATGCCGAAGGTGTGCAGAATTTTCTTGCAGGCCAGCACCGCATGTTGCGGTTCTTCGGCGGCATCCGGCCGCGCGGCATGGGCCTGGGCGGTCGGTGCTTCGAGGGCCAGCGGATGCAACGCCCGCGCTTCGGTGAGGATCGCCTGCCCCAGCGCCAGCGGCGTGGTCGCCTCATGCCCGGCGTAGTGGTAAGTCCCCCACAACGGCGCTGCGCAGTCGAGTTGCTTGAGCACCGAAATGATCACCCGGGCGGCGTCGTCCACCGGCGTCGGATTACCCCGACGGTCGTCGGCCAGCAGCAATTCATCCGGCTGCTCGGCCCGCTCGAGGAAACGGCCGAGGCTGCCATCAGGGCTGTCATCGAGCAGCCAGCCGAAGCGCAGCAGCACGTGCTGCGGGCAGGTAGCGCGAACGCTCTGCTCGATTCGCCACAACGCCTGACCACGCAGGCCCAGCGGCACCGGTTCGTCTTTTTCGCTGTAGGCGGTGGCGCGGGAGCCATCGAACACGCGATAGCTCGAAGGCTGCAGCAGCACGATGTTGTGGTGCTGGCACAGTTCGGCCAGGCGTTCGACTGCGCGCTCTTGCCCGGCCAGACGTTGTTCGCTGACCGCCTCCGCCTGGAACCAGTCGAAGTAATAGGCGAGGTTGATCAACGCGTCCGGACGGGTGTCGTCGAGCAGTTGCGTCAGGCTCGCGGCATCCCAGCCGTCTTGCGGCGGGCGGGGGGCGAGGAAACCGATGTCTTCCTCTGCACCGAGGCGAATCAGCGCCTGCCCAAGGGCATTTCCGCCGCCCAGTAACATAAGGCGCATTCGCATAAAGTCAGCAGGCCCAGTCTGGTAAAAACAATGGCTGAATGGACAACGCCCGCGGGCGATGCCATTGATGGTTGCCGGAATCGTTGCATTTTGCGGGTTTAGTGCGCAACCGTCATCCGTAAAGTGTAGATGTCCGGGACTTCAACTCACCCCCCCCCTGTGGCGAGGGAGCTTGCTCCCGCTGGGCTGCGAAGCGGCCCCAGATTGCTGGCGACTGCTTCGCGGTCGAACGGGAGCAAGCTCCCTCGCCACAGGGGAGGAATTGATAAACCGAGCGGTACTTGCATCTTCCCTGCCCCGCCCGCATAAATCAGCACATGAACCTGCCCATCCCCGCAGACAGTGCCCTGGACGGCTTCCACCCCGCCGTCAGCGCCTGGTTCAGTCACACCTTTGCTGCGGTCACCGCCGCTCAGGCCCGGGCGTGGCCGTTGATTCGCCAGCGCCGCTCGACGTTGATCGCGGCGCCCACGGGCTCGGGCAAAACCCTCACCGCATTCCTCGCGGTCATCGACGACCTGGTGCACCGGGGCCTGGACAATCCTGAAGGCCTGCCGGATCAAACCCTGGTGGTCTACGTCTCACCGCTCAAGGCGCTGTCGAACGACATTCGCATCAACCTGCAAAACCCGCTCGCCGGCATCACCGAACAGTTGCGCCTGATGAGCCTGCCGGAACTTTCGATCAGCACCGCCGTACGCACCGGCGATACTCCGCAAAAAGACCGCTCGGCGATGCGCAAAACCGCGCCGCATATCCTGGTGACCACGCCGGAATCGCTCTATGTGTTGCTCGGCTCCGATTCCGGCCGGCAAATGCTCGGCACCACGCGCACGGTGATCGTCGACGAAATCCACGCCATCGCCGCCAGCAAACGCGGCAGTCACCTGGCCTTGAGCCTCGAACGCTTGCAGGCGCTGTGCGTCGAACCGCTGGTGCGCATCGGCCTGTCAGCCACGCAGAAACCCATCGACGCGGTTTCGCGCTTTCTGGTGGGGCGCGACCGACCTTGTGAAATCATCGACATCGGCCACGCCCGCCCAAGGGACCTGGATATCGAAGTGCCGCCCGTGCCGTTGTCGGCGGTGATGGCCAATGACGTCTGGGAGCTGGTCTATGATCGCCTCGCCGCCCTCGCCCGGGATCACCGCACCACGCTGATTTTCGTCAATACCCGGCGCCTGGCCGAACGCTTGAGCCGACACCTGAGCGAACGCCTGGGCAAGGAGGCCGTGGCCGCCCACCACGGCAGCCTGGCCAAGGAATTCCGTCTCGACGCCGAGCAGCGGCTCAAGCGCGGCGACTTGCAAGTATTGATCGCCACGGCATCGCTGGAACTGGGTATCGACATCGGCGATGTCGACCTGGTGTGCCAGATCGCCTCGCCGCGGTCGATCTCCGGCTTTCTGCAAAGGGTTGGCCGCTCCGGACACCAGGTTGGTGGCACGCCCAAGGGCCGTTTGTTCGCCACCACCCGCGACGACTTGATCGAGTGCGCCGCGCTGCTCGACTGCGTTCGCCGGGGCGAGCTCGATACCTTGCTGATCCCCGTGGCACCGCTGGACGTTCTGGCGCAGCAGATCATTGCCGAAGTCAGTTGCCAGGAATGGCAGGAACAAGCGTTGCTGGACCTGCTGCGGCGCGCCTCACCCTATGCCGATCTCGACGAAAAACACTATCAGGCGCTACTGCGGATGCTTGCCGAAGGCTACAACGGACGCCAGGGCATCCGCAGCGCTTACCTGCACCGCGACGCCGTGACCCGCAGCCTGCGCGGACGCCGGGGGGCGAAACTGACGGCGGTGACCAGCGGCGGGACCATTCCGGACAATGCTGACTACAGCGTGTTGCTCGAACCTCAAGGGCTGAACATCGGCAGCGTCAACGAAGACTTTGCAGTGGAAAGCATCGCCGGGGATGTCTTCCAGTTGGGCAATACGTCTTATCGAATCCTGCGCGTGGAAACCGGCAAGGTGCGGGTCGAAGATGCCCAGGGCCAGCCGCCGACCATTCCGTTCTGGCTCGGCGAAGCGCCAGCACGCAGCACCGAATTATCGATGGCGGTGGCTCGTTTGCAGGCGCACCTCGATGGGTTGCTGGGCGCTACGCCGGGCCAGTTGCAACCCGCGATCGAGTGGCTGACGAACACCCTCGGTCTGAACCTGGCCAGCGCCGAACAACTGGTGGAATACCTGGCCCGGGCGCGCCAGACCCTCGGCGCCTTGCCGTCGCAGGACACGCTGTTGATGGAGCGTTTTTTCGACGAGTCCGGCGGCACGCAACTGATCATCCACAGCCCATTCGGCAGTCGCATCAACCGCGCCTGGGGCCTGGCCCTGCGCAAGCGTTTCTGTCGCACCTTCAACTTCGAATTGCAGGCCGCCGCCAGCGAAGACGCCATCGTATTGTCGCTGTCCACCAGCCACAGCTTTGAACTGGACGACGTCTGGCGTTACCTGCACAGCAACAGCGCCGAGCACATCCTGATTCAAGCGGTGCTCGACGCGCCGCTGTTCGGCGTGCGCTGGCGCTGGAATGCCGGGGTTGCCCTGGGCCTGCCGCGCTTCAGCGGCGGGCGTAAAGTCGCGCCACAGATTCAGCGGATGAAAAGCGAAGACTTGATCGCCAGCGTGTTTCCCGACCAGATCGCCTGCGTGGAAAACCTCGCTGGCGAGCGGGACATTCCCGACCATCCGCTGGTGGAACAAACCCTCGACGACTGCCTGCACGAAGCCATGGACAGTGAAGGCTGGCTGGCCTTGCTGCGGCGCATGGAGCACGGCGACGTTCGCCTGATCAGCCGCGACTTGCCGGCACCCTCGCCGCTGGCCGCAGAAATCCTCAGCGCCCGCCCCTACACCTTTCTCGACGATGCACCGCTGGAGGAACGACGCACGCAAGCGGTGCTCAACCGCCGCTGGAGCGATCCGCAATCCACCGACGACCTCGGCGCACTGGACGTCGAGGCGATTGCCGCTGTGGGCGATGAAGCCTGGCCAGCCCCCGGGAACGTCGATGAAATGCACGAGGCGCTGATGAGCCTGGCGTGCATCACCGACACCGAGGCCCGGGCCAATCCGAATTGGCTCGACTGGCTGAGAACCCTGACGGACAGTGGCCGCGCCTGCCAAATCAATCAGTCTCTGTGGCTGGCGCGGGAACGCCTGACCTGCCTGCGGGCCATTTATCCACAGGCCCAATGGTCGCCGGAAGTCGAAGCGCTGCCAGGTTTTGATGAGCCCTGGAAAGCGGATGCCGCCCTGCTGGAAGTGCTTCGTGCGCGGCTCAGCGCTTTTGGCCCGGTGCCGCTGGAGGCGATTGCCGAACCGCTCGGTTTACCGCCTGATCGAGTCACGCAGGCCTTGGCGCAACTGGAGCGCGAAGGCTACGTACTGCGTGGTCGTTTTACCCCGGGCGGCGCCGAAGACGAATGGTGCGAACGGCATCTGCTCGCGAGGATTCACCGCTACACGGTCAAGCGTCTGCGCCGGGAAATCGAACCGGTGGCGTTGCAGGACTTCATGCGGTTTCTGTTCGACTGGCAGCATCTGTCCAGCGCTACCCAAGGTCAGGGCAATGCGGTATTGCCGGCAATCGCCGCGCAATTCGAAGGCTACCCCGCCGCCGCTTCAGCCTGGGACAGCGACCTCCTCCCGGCGCGCATCAAGGACTATTCGCCGACCTGGCTCGATGAACTGTGCCGCAGCGGCAAACTGGTGTGGACTCGTCTCACCACGCACAACAAAAACGCCAGCGCCGCCCTGCGCAGCACACCGATTGTGTTATTGCCACGCAACCGGGTCGGGCTCTGGAGCGAATTGGCCGAACAAACACCGATTGACGAACTGTCGCCGAAAACGCAAAAGGTTCACGCCGCCCTCAGCCAGCACGGCGCACTGTTTTTTGATGAGCTGACTCATGAAGCGCACTTGCTGCGCGCGGAACTGGAAATTGCCTTGCAGGAATTGGTCGGCGCCGGACTGGTAAACGCCGACAGCTTTGCCGGTCTGCGCGCATTGATCACCCCGGCCAGCAAGCGGCAGAGCCGCAGCAGCCGACGCGGCCGCGGGGCCTTCGTCGGGGGCATGGACGACGCCGGGCGCTGGGCGCTGCTCAGGCGTGGTGCCGGCGCCGCGGTTGTGGATAACCTGCGCCCGGCGCCAACACCCGCCGACACGCTGGAACACATCGCCATGACCTTGTTGCGCCGCTACGGCGTAGTGTTCTGGCGGTTGCTCGAACGGGAAGCGGATTGGTTGCCGAGCTGGCGGGAATTGTTACGCACTTTCCATCGCCTGGAAGCACGCGGTGAGATTCGCGGCGGACGCTTTGTCAGTGGCCTGGCGGGCGAGCAATTTGCGCTGCCCGAGGCGATCCCGCTGTTGCGCGAAGTCCGCCGCCGGCCGCATGACGGCAGCTTGATCGCGGTGTGCGGGGTCGATCCGCTGAACCTCGCCGGCACGCTGTTGCCAGGGGCGAAAGTGCCGGCGCTGGCAAGTAATCGGCTGGTGTATCGGGATGGATTGCCGGTGGCTGCGGAGATTGCCGGCAAGCAGGTTTTTTGGCGGGAGCTGGATCAGCAGGCGGGTGCAGAGGTTCGCAATAAACTGATAAGACGCTGATCGTTCCCATGCTCCGCGTGGGAACCCAGCCAAGGACGCTCTGCGTCCCGGAAGCGGACGCGGAGCGTCCGGTGAGGCATTCCCACGCGGAGCGTGGGAACGATCATTGACTGCTGCGCAGCCCAGCGGGAGCAAGCTCCCTCGCCACAAAAGATTTGTTGGGGCGCAGTTATGGAATCCGAACCTGATCCGATATCTCCTCATCCTCCTGCCGGCGCTTGGGCAACAAAACCTGCTGTGGATAAGTCTGCGCGAAGTGCACCCACGGGCTGTTATCCACAAGCTTTTTCAAACGCTGGTTGAACGCGCGGCTCACCGCGTACTGACCGCCCGACACGGTACGGAACTGCGCCGTCAGCACCACGCCGTTGAGGTCCATTTTGTCGACGCCGAATACGTCCAGTGGACCTTGCAAGTTGTACCGGAGGAACGGGTCATCGCTGATGGAATGCCCGGCCTCGCGAATCAGCTCAATGGCCTTGTCGACATCGGTGTCGTAGGTGAACTGCACCGAGAAGAACGCGTAGGCAAATTGCCGCGATTGGTTGGTCACTGCCTTGATCTGGCCGAACGGCACTGAGTGCACGAACCCCTTGCCATCGCGCAAGCGCAAGGTGCGGATGGTCAAACCTTCCACCGTGCCGGCGTGGCCGGAATCGAGTACCACCCAGTCGCCGATGGACAGTGTGTCTTCAATGATGATGAACAATCCGGTGATCACATCCTGCACCAGTTGCTGGGAACCGAAACCGATGGCCAGGCCGATCACCCCGGCACCGGCCAGGAATGGCGCGACGTTGATCCCCAGGTTGGCCATGGTGGTGATCGCGCAGATCACCACCAGAATGATTTTGATCGCATTGCGCAGCAGCGGCAGGATGGTTTTCACCCGTGTACTGGGCTGGCGTGCCGAGCGTTTATTGGCCGGTGGTTTCAGCGCTTCCTGGATCGCCGTGTCGAGCACCACCCACACCATCCAGGTGATCAGGAAGATCAGGCCGATATGGCTCAGCGAATCACTGATCGCCCGACCGACCGCATTGCTCACCGCAAAATCAAACAGCGATACGCCCCAGATGCGCCCGAGAATATCGATGAAGACAATGGCCATGGCGATGCGCAGCAAGGCGTGGGAAAGGCTCAGAAAACGCTGTTTGTAGGCACTGCTGCGGCGCACGTCCGTTTCACTGCGCGACTTGAAAAGGTGATGCAGCGTGGTACTCAGGAACACCGTGGCAATCAGCAGTATCGTAGTGAACAGCGCACTGCGCAGGACCTGCTGATTGTCTGCACTGACGCTGATCAGGTTGATGATCGAAACCAGCACCATCAACAGAATCGGCCAATACCAGAGCCCGGAAAAAATCCGCAGGGTTTCACGTAACGCCGGCTGTTTGCGGCGTTGGGCCAGCGGCAGGATGCGAATCAGCTGAGCGACCGGTCGACGCATGCGGACCACTAGCAGACCAAAGGAAATCGAAGCCGCCAGACCGGTAAACACTGCGATGCTGCTGGTGAGATTATTGCCCAACTGATGAGCGATCTGCGGACTGGTCAGCGCGTCACTCAGTGCGACGAGAAAACCGATCCCGAACAGCGGACGCGGACTGTGCTGGCGAATGATCTGTACTGCGCGACGTTTGTGACCGGTGTTGAACAGCACCACCAGTGACATCACCAACGACGCGGCGAACACGCCGCTACTGGTGGCATAGGCAAAGCACAACGCCAGCGCCCGCCCCGCCGACACCGGTAGAAACTGACTGGCATAAATCGTCAGCGGCAGGCTCACCAGGGCGGCGATGCCGTAGGGCAGCACGTAGCCCAGCAACGCTTGTCCACGTTCACGACTGAGCAGTAACCGATGTTCACACAGGCGTTGCGCCGACCATTTGCCGAGCAACCAGAATGAGCCAAAAACTGCGGCCCAGACCAAGGTCAGCAACAGGAAATCCCCAGTCACGCTCCAGCTCGAACGAGCGGATGGATGATTGACCAGCTGATCGACCTCGTCCGCGGCGCGATCGGCGCGCAGACGCCAGGCGTCGACCAGGTTTTCATTGAGGTCGAGCCTGGTCTGCACCTCGTCGATGCTGGAACTGATGGCGCCCAGCAAGCCGCCCTGAACCAGCGGTTGAGGGTGGGCCGGCGGTGTCGCTGCAGTGGCACTTGCGGGCAGACCCGCAACGGCCGCCGCCTCCAGTTCCTCGCTGCCCACAAACAGCAACGCCCCCAGTAACATCGCGGTCTTGAGCTTGATCAAGGCATCCGCTCCTTTGGATAAGACTGTAAGGAACTGATCGACAAATGACGGACTAGTTCGGCGCTGGCCCCCATCGGCTCGGCGATCTTTGCGTTGAAGACAAATATCAAATGCTCATCCCTGTATTTTTCCGCACAACCCAAACCCCGACACTGCGCTCCATCAAATCAACCCACCGGAGTTGCAGTCATGCCTATTGCCTTGCTCGCGCTGACCCTCAGCGCCTTCGCCATCGGGACGACCGAGTTCGTCATCGTTGGCCTGCTACCTACCATCGGCGCCGACCTCGGCGTCAGCCTGCCGTCGGCCGGCCTGCTGGTCAGCCTGTATGCGCTGGGTGTCGCCGTGGGCGCCCCGGTGCTGACTGCCCTGACCGGCAAAGTCCCGCGCAAATTGTTGCTGTTGTCGCTGATGGTGCTGTTTACCCTTGGCAATTTGCTGGCTTGGAAAGCGCCGGGTTACGAGTCGCTGATACTGGCACGGATCGTAACCGGTCTGGCGCACGGGGTGTTTTTCTCGATCGGTTCGACCATCGCGACCAGTCTAGTGCCCAAGGAAAAAGCCGCCAGCGCCATTGCCATCATGTTCACCGGCCTGACCGTGGCCCTGGTCACCGGCGTGCCGCTGGGTACGTTCATCGGCCAACATTTCGGCTGGCGTGAAACCTTTCTCGCCGTCTCGGCCCTGGGCGTGATCGCGTTCATTGGCAGCCTGCTCTATGTGCCGAAAAACATTGCCCACAGCAAACCGGCTTCATTGTTGCAGCAATTGCAGGTGCTCAAGCAACCGCGCCTGTTGTTGGTGTACGCGATGACGGCGGTCGGTTACGGCGGTTCGTTCATTGCCTTCACGTTCCTGGCACCGATTCTTCAGGACATCGCAGGTTTCAGTGCCAGCACCGTCAGCCTGGTATTGCTGGTGTATGGCATATCGGTGGCGGTCGGCAACATCTGGGGCGGTAAACTGGCGGACAAACGCGGCCCGATCAGCGCCTTGAAAATCATCTTCGCCTTGCTCGCCGCAGTACTGTTCATCCTGACATTTACCGCTGGCAATCCCTGGTTGGCGCTGGCGACCGTGCTGGTCTGGGGCGCCGTGGCTTTCGGGAATGTGCCGGGTTTGCAGGTGTACGTGGTGCGACAGGCCGAACATCACACCCCCCATGCGGTGGACGTCGCATCGGGCTTGAACATCGCCGCGTTCAACCTCGGTATCGCCGGCGGCGCCTGGGGTGGCGGTTTGATCGTTGCACACATGGGCTTGATCCATACCGCATGGATCGGTGGGCTGGTGGTGCTGGTGGCCCTGGCATTGACGGCGTGGAGCGGCCGCCTGGATCGCCTCGGCCCGGTGTATGCCGAAAGCTCGACCCGGGTCGTCCCCAGTCACTGATATCCCCTTGCAGGAGTGAGGCTTGCCCGCGAAGGCGCCGGATCTGGCGACATTGATGTTTAATGTTATGACGCCTTAGCGGGCAAGCCTCGCTCCTACCGGTCAATTTAAAGAAATGCACCGTCGGTAGTTCCGTCGAAACTTTCGCCGCTTGCCCGCAGTCATCAAAAGATCGGGGGCATTCAGACGGGAGGCGACATGGCGGCGATTCACATCGGAATTTCAGGTTGGCGCTACACGCCCTGGAGGGGCGATTTCTACCCAAAGGGTTTGCCCCAGAAACGTGAACTGCAGTTCGCGTCGCGGGCGGTCAACAGCATCGAAATCAATGGATCGTTCTACGCCCTGCAACGGCCTGACCGGTACGCCCAGTGGTACGCCGAAACCCCACTGAACTTCATCTTCAGCGTTAAAGCCCCGCGTTTCATTACCCACATCAAGCGTTTGCGGGACATCCACAAGCCCTTGGCCAATTTCTTCGCCTCCGGAGTTCTGGAGCTCAGAGAAAAACTGGGGCCGATCCTCTGGCAATTTCCGCCCAACTTCAAATTCGATGCCGAACTGTTCGAAACCTTTCTCGATCAGCTTCCCCACGATACCCAGCAAGCAGCCGCCCTCGCCCACGAGCACGACTCGCACCTCAACGGCCCGGCCAGTTTGAAGGCCCATGGAAAAAAGCCGCTGCGCCACGCGGTGGAAATTCGTCACGAAAGCTTCATCGACCCGGCCTTCGTTCGCCTGCTCAAGCGCTATAACGCCGCGTTGGTGATCGCCGACACCGCCGGTAAGTGGCCTTACCGCGAAGACATCACCAGCGACTTCGTCTACCTGCGCCTGCACGGTGCCGAAGAACTCTACGCCAGCGGCTATACCGCGCAGGCGCTCAAGCGTTGGGGGGACCGGATCGATGCTTGGCATCTCGGTCGGCAACCGGAGGATCCGCATCTGATCGCACCCAGACAGAAGCCCAAGGCACGCAAGTCCCGCGAAGTGTTTTGCTACTTCGACAATGACATCAAGGTTCACGCGCCCTACGACGCGCGCCGCCTGCTGGAACGTTTCGATCTCGACAAACACCTGCTCACCGCTCCCGGAGAACCTGCCGCCGAAGGGGTGCTGCCATGAGCATTTCCGAGCCAATCGGCGTGACGGACGAACAAGAAAGCGTCAACACCAGCGTGCACCGGTTTACGGTGCTGACGGTCAATACGCACAAGGGTTTCACCGCACTCAATCGCAGGTTCATTCTGCCGGAATTGCGCGAAGCGGTGCGCAGTGTAGCCGCCGATGTGGTGTTTTTGCAGGAGGTTCACGGCACTCACGAACAGCATCCCAAACGCTACAGCAATTGGCCGGCGATGCCGCAATATGAGTTCCTTGCCGACACGCTGTGGCCGCAGTTTGCCTACGGACGCAATGCGGTTTATCCGGCGGGCGATCACGGCAACGCGCTGTTGTCGAAATTCCAGATCGTTCGCCATGACAACCTCGACGTGTCCATCAGCGGCCACGAGAATCGCGGCATCCTGCATTGCACCCTGCGCCTGCCCGGTGAAGGTCCGGAGGTACACGCGATTTGCGTGCACCTGGGCCTGCGTGAATCCCACCGCAATGAACAACTCAAATTGCTCGCCCAGCGTTTGGCGCAACTGCCAGGTGATGCACCCGTGATTGTCGCCGGCGATTTCAACGATTGGCGCCAGCGCGCCGATGCCCTGCTCAAACCCTGTGGTCTGCGCGAAGTGTTCGCCCAGCATCACGGCAAACCGGCGCGCAGTTTTCCGGCACGCCTGCCGGCCCTGCGCCTGGATCGCATCTACGTGCGCAACCTCAAGGCCAGCCACCCGAAGGTGCTCACCACTCGCCCCTGGTCACACCTTTCCGACCACGCCCCCTTGTCGGTGGAGATAGAGCTATGAGTATTTCACCGATGGAAAAAACCACTGTGCAGCCGATTGCCGCGCCCCCCATTAGCCAACCCGCAACCGTCGATGTCGAATACCGCTGGCAAGGCAATAACCGCGTCGAGTTGCTGGAAAACGGCGAAGCCTATTTCCCCCGGGTGTTCGAGGCCATGCGCCAGGCGAAAACCGAAATCCTTCTGGAAACCTTCATTGTCTTTGAAGACAAGGTCGGCGATGAACTGAAGGAGGTGCTCATCGAAGCAGCGCAACGGGGCGTGCGTGTCACCGCCAGCCTGGACGGATTTGGTTGTGGCGAACTGAGCACTGGGTATCTCACTGCCCTGAGCAGCGCTGGCGTGCACCTGCAAATGTTCGACCCGGCCCCCAAGCGCCTGGGCATCCGCACCAATTGGTTCCGCCGCCTGCACCGCAAGATCGTGGTGGTGGACGGGACCATTGCCTTCATCGGAGGGATCAATTTTTCCGCTGACCATCTGGCCGATTTCGGTCCTGAAGCCAAGCAGGATTATTCGGTGGAAGTTCAAGGCCCGGCGGTGGCGGACATTCACCATTTTGCCCTGCTGCAATGCGGCCGACCGGTGCACGCCAAGTACTGGTGGCAACGCCGCAGGCAGCGCCGCTCGGAACTGGCGGTCAGCGATCACGATGGTCAGGTGCGCCTGGTACACCGCGACAACGGTGATCACCGCAACGACATCGAAGAGGTTTACCGCGAGGTGTTGCGCACGGCAAAACGTCGCGTGGTAATTGCCAACGCCTACTTTTTCCCTGGCTATCGTTTGCTGCGCGACATCCGCAACGCGGCTCGCCGTGGCGTTGACGTGCGCCTGATCCTGCAAGGGCAGCCGGACGTCCTGATGGCCAAGCTCGCTGCGCGCATGACCTACGATTACCTGCTCAAGTCCGGGGTGAAAATCTACGAATACTGCGACCGTCCGCTGCACGGCAAAGTCGCGCTGGTGGACGAAGACTGGAGCACCGTCGGCTCCAGCAACCTCGACCCGTTGAGCCTGTCGATGAACCTGGAGGCCAACGTGTTGATCCGCGATCGAACGTTCAACCGCGTACTTTACGAACGCCTGGAAGATCTCAGTGACAACCACTGCAAATTCATGTCCGTGGACAAGGCCCCGCGCGGCCGAATCTGGCACATGACCGTGGGCTTTCTGGTGTTCCACTTCCTGCGCCATTTCCCCGCCTGGGCCGGGTGGCTGCCCGCGCACAAACCTCGTCTGAAAGCGTTCACCCCACCGACCGGGAGCGATCGACATGAGCCGCACTGAAGCACCCGCGGCGCCCCACGCCGAGCATCCGGCCAAATCGCGTCTGGGCCGTTGGAAAAGACCGCTGACCCTGCTGTTTTTTCTGGCGCTGATCGTCCTGTTGACGATGTTCGCCCAGCGTATCGAATGGGCCGAAGTGCTCGAAACCCTGGCTGATTTCAAGGTGCGTACTCTGATTATCGCGGCCAGCCTGACCGTGGTGAGTTTTCTGGTGTACGCCTGTTTCGACCTGATCGGCCGCACTTACATCCGCCAGAACCTGACGTGGAAACAGATTCTCCCGGTAGGGATCATCAGCTATGCCTTCAACCTCAACCTGAGCGCCTGGGTGGGCGGCATCGCCATGCGTTATCGTCTGTATTCGCGACTGGGGGTGAGCAAGAGCAATATCGCCAAGATTCTCGGCCTGAGCCTGGCGACCAACTGGTTCGGCTACATGCTGATCGCCGGCGTAGTGTTCAGCAGTGGGTTGGTGCGGATGCCGCCAGGCTGGAAATTGAGCAGCGGTGCATTGCAGGCGGTGGGCGTGTTGTTGCTCTTGGCGAGTGCCGGATACCTCGCGGCCTGCCGTTTTTCCAGCCGCCGCGAGTGGTCGATTCGCGGTGTGGAAATCAACTTGCCATCGCTGCGCATGGCAATCCTGCAACTGTGCCTGGGTGCCTTGAACTGGTCACTGATGGCCGCGGTGATCTTTACCTTGCTGCCGAGCAAACTGGATTATCCGCTGGTGCTTGGAGTGTTGCTGATCAGTGCCATCGCCGGGGTCATCACGCACATCCCGGCCGGGCTTGGTGTGCTGGAAGCGGTGTTCGTCGCGCTGCTGCAACATGAGGCGTCACGGGGCAGCCTGGTGGCGGGGTTGCTGGCCTATCGGGCGATCTATTTTCTGCTGCCGCTGTTGATCACGTTGGTGATGTATTTGTTGGTGGAAGCCAAGGCGAAGTCGCTGCGGATTGCCAAGAAACCCAAGTGATCTGCTGTGATTGGACTGACGCCATCGCGGGCTTGCCCGCGATGGCGCCTTCGATGGCGCCTTAAAGAACACCACCAATCACTTGGACTGAATAATGCTCAAACGCTCACCCACCACCATTTCCGTGATCCAGTCCACGAGGATCGAGGTGTAAGCCTGCTGTGAAACCGGATCGCTCAATGCGTGATCGGCACCGTCGATAATCCGGTGCGTCAACGAGTGCGTCTGCTGGCACGCCGCGCGGTAGCTCATGATGGTTGCGTGAGGTACATAGGCATCGGTCTCCGATTCCACCAGCAGAACATCCCCGGTGAATTCCGAGCAGGCGTGCAAGGCGCGATTGCTGTCGGCACGCACCAGCGTGCTGCGGTAATCGCGCAGGTCGAGCTTGTCCAGGTCACGCTTTGGCGTGTGCCATTTATCGTCGCGATACAGCGCCGGCACCCGCAACGCCAGCCAGCGCACAGGGCGCAACGACGTCAGGATCGAGGCCAGGTAACCGCCGTAACTGGTGCCCACCACGGCAATGGCCGAGGTATCGAGTGCCGGGTGCGCCAGCAAGCGATCGTAAGCTGCCAACAGGTCACGCAGATTATCTTCGCGAGTCACCCGTGACAGTGGAATCCCCGTGCCTCCGGTGTGTCCGCGAAGGTCGAATGTCAGGCAGACACACCCCAGGCCGGCAATACCTTTGGCCCGTTCCAGGTCTCGCTCCTGACTGCCGCCCCAGCCGTGCACAAATAACACGCCAGGGACCTTGGATTTGGGACTGAGGAACGTCCCGCTCATCTGTTCGTCGTCAATGTCGATTTGAATGCTTTCGCTTCTAGCCGTCATAGGATTTGACCGTTACATACTTGAGAAGAAAATCACTGTTTTGCGCCGGTCCCCGGTACACCTCGATGGCGTCCGCGGGCAGCGCCTGATCGATGTAGGTTTCCACCGAAGACACCCGGATCGCACGCATTGCAGGATCATTGAGAAATGCCTGCAACGCTGCCACTTCGGCGCTACTGGCACCGCCCATGCGCCAGGATTGTTCGAGCACCCCGCTACGCCGCTTGCCGTCGCTGGCCAGCCCTTGGGCGATGTCGTAGTTACGCCGCGAGGCATAAAAAGCGGGATAGGCTTCATCAGCGGCCCTGTCGAACACCTGCGCCTGGTGGATCGCCAGTTGCACATCCTCCGGCAAGTCCAGCTTCAACAGATCATCGTAGCTACCCTGCACTACCAGCAGGTTGGAACCACCATAGACCTCTTCGCCGTGAGCGTCTTCGGTCAAGTATTGATCACCGCAGTAACTCAGCACGGTGTCGCCGATGAAACTCTGACCGACGCTGTGGGTGATCACCTGGTCCAGGTCCTGTTCCAGCACTACGCCCTCATTGAACAACGCTTTGGCTTCAGGGCGAGCGAGTATCTCGTCGAATTGATCGAGGCTGCTGATCACTTCCTGACCGCGTCCGGCGCAAGCATGAATGGGCTTGAGACGTATTGGCCCGGTGTAGAGCAGATGCTCCGCCGCCGGCCGTGCATCAGCGAACGAGAACACGCTGAGACCGTCGAGCACGACACTGCGCACTCGCTCGGAAAACAGCGGCGCCCAGCCTTTCGGCGCATGAGCGTGGTAGTTCAACAAGCCGTGGCTGATCGCCTTGGTGCAGATGAAGTCATGCTCGACATACCCGCCCCACAAATCTTCCGGCCCCTTGATGCCCAGTTGACAAGCGGCCGCGGCACCCACCAGCGTCTGGGTTGGCAGAAAGTAAAGGTCTCGACCGGCATGCTGTTGCGGGTCGAAGCTGCCTCCGAACTTGAGCCCGAGAATTTGCGCCAGCCAGCGGGCCAACGCGCGGTTGGTTTCGACTTCATGCTGCGGCGCATCAGGGTGCACCGAATGGGCGACCACCAGTTTCTTGCGGTTTGCCGGGGTCATGCATCCCCCTTGAATCGTCGCTTGAGAATGTAGCCTTTGCAGGTGCAGAGATCAGGCCAATCGGGGTAGCGGGAAAAAGCTTTTTCAATCAAACATTTACGCGAGCGGTGATGGCATGGCGCCTGCTTTATTCTGCACGACAGCAAATCCACTCCATGCAATTTGCACGATCAATAAACGCTCCTGCAGGGAGGTTGTGGTGATTATCGGTTCGCAGCGGCTGGCGTCACCCCAAACCGCGTCCGGTAATCACTCGGCGCCAGCCCGGTAATTTTCTTGAACGTCGAACGGAAAGCCCCCGGGTCCTGATAGCCCACGGTCCAGGCAATGTGATCGATGGTGCCATTGGTGAACTCGAGCATTTCCCGTGCCTTGCCGACACGCAGGTGCTGGCAGTACTCGGTGGGCTTGAGCCCGGTGGCCGCGCGAAACCGGCGCAGAAACGTACGCTCCTCCAACCCTGCGCGCTCAGCCATCGTCGTGAGCGAAACGTCAGTGGCCCCGGTGCTTTGCAGCCAGTGCTGGACCTTGAGTATCGCCCCATCGCCATGGTTGAGGATCGGCGCAAAGTTGCTGCCGCACTCGCTGGCGCTGTCGCTGTGTTCGACCACCAGAAAACGCGCGGTGCCGGTGGCAATGCTTGGCCCCAGCAGACGATCCACCAGACGCAACCCCAGTTCCGACCAGGCCATCAATCCGGCAGTGGTGATCAAGTCGCCATCGTCGACAATCGGCGTGTCGGCCTTGAGTTTGATGGCCGGATAACGCTCGGCAAAGGTCTTGGACGAAGTCCAGTGAGTCGTGGCGCTACGACCGTCGAGCAGACCACTTTCGGCCAACAGGATCGAGCCGACACAGACGCCGCCCAGAGTTGCTCCGTTGGCGTGCTGCTGTCGAATCCACTGAATCAGCCCTTGCGGCGCCTGGCCTTCGGAGAACCCGGCAATCGACGGCGGAATCAGCACCGCCACTAACGCGTGCTCGGGGCCGGGATGGCTGTCGTAAACCCGCACCGGTTCCCGGTCACCCTCGACCTGCCAATGGCTGACGCGCAACAACGGCAGATGAGCTGCCTGATGTTCCCCGGCAATCCGGTTGGCCACCCCGAACAGGTCCGTCAAGCCATGCACCGCCGCCATTTGCGCGCCGGGATAGATCACCACCCCCAGCTCGGCGATTGGCCTTTGTGCGTCCATTGTCAGTTTTCCCCTTTCAATTGTCGGTGCGGCCAATCCTCGGAAGGCCTGCACAAGCCAATACTTGATTCCACACCAAACCGCACTTCGAGGAAACAGTCATGGCCAAGCAAGCACTCATCGTAGTCGATATCCAAAACGACTACTTCCCCCAAGGCAAGTGGCCGCTGGTCGGCGCCGATGCCGCTGCCGACAACGCCGTTCGCCTGCTCAAGGCTTTTCGCGAGGCCGGTGATTCGGTGGTGCACATTCGCCACGAATTCACCTCAGAGGACGCGCCGTTTTTCACGCCGAACTCCGAGGGCGCCAAGCTTCACCCCAAAGTCCTCAACCTGGCCAATGAGCCGGTGGTGCTCAAGCACTTCGTCAACTCGTTCCGCGAAACCGAATTACAGTCGATCCTCGACGAGCAAGGCATCAAGGAGCTGGTGGTCGTCGGCAGCATGAGCCACATGTGCGTCGATGGCATCACCCGGGCGGCCAATGATCTGGGCTACAACGTCACGGTGATCCATGACGCCTGCGCCTCCCGCGATCTGGAGTTCAATGGCCTCACCGTCCCGGCGGCCCACGTGCATGCCGCCTTCATGTCGGCACTGGGATTTGCTTATGCCAGCGTGGTGTCGACCGACGAGTTCCTGGTCCGATAAGCACTTCAGTCATGCTGGCATTTGCCAGAACCTGACCGGCAACAAAAATGCAAAAGCCCATGGCCGCAAATGCCATGGGCTTTTTATTGCCTGTGAGTCTGGACGATCTGCACCGAACGCAAGACCGCCTGAACGCTGGAAAGTCATGCCAACGCTAACAATGGCCTCACTCCCAACGCATCCGCGGGGGATTGTTGCTTGCACCCATGCCACTTTCGAGAAAACTCACTGGAAGCCTGAACAATGAACAGCATGACTATCAGCACCGACAGCCTGAAGAAAAAAACATCCCTGGGTCTCACCACCATGGCGATCGGGACCTACGGTATCTATTTCGCCCTCGCCGTAATCTACTTCTGGTTCGGCGGAATGAAATTCACTCACTACGAAGCGCAGGGGCTGGTCCCCCTGGTGAGCAACAGTCCCTTGCTGGGTTGGGTCTATCAGCTTTTCAGCGTCGATCTGTTTTCCAGTTTGCTGGGTGTCCTGGAAGTTTCGATCGGTGTACTGATTGCGGGCCGCCTGTTCTCACCAAAGCTTTCATTGATTGGGGGCGCTTTGTCGGCCGGATTGTTTTTCACCACGTTGAGCTTTATGTTCTCGACGCCCGGTGTGGTCGAGCCCGGTCTTGGTTTCCCGGCCATTACCGTCGCGCCAGGCCAATTCCTGCTCAAGGACATCGGCTTGCTTGCCGCGTCCCTGTTCGTGGCAGGCCATTCGCTGACCCGATTGGAAACCCCTTGAGCTGACAACCTCATCCACCGATGGCCTGAATCAGTTCATACATTCAGGTCATCGCCGTCTTGCGCTAGAAAGATGCCCTCACCGCTCAGTGATTTCATCCAGTCCCGTGGACTGCAGCCGGTCTTGCGGCGAAAGGCACGGGCGAGCGCCGAAGGACTTTCATAGCCCACTTCGTCGGCGATCAGCGTTATCGGCCGTCCCTCCCGCAAACGCTTCTGCGCCAGACTGATCCGCCAGCTCAAAAGATAATCCAGCGGGGTTTGTCCCAGGACCGCACGAAAATGCAGCGCATACGCGGCGCGCGACATGTTCGACTCGTTCGCCAGCTCCGCCACGGACCAGGGGCGTTGAGGATGGTTGTGCATCTGTATCAGCGAGCGAGCCAGGCGCGCATCGGCCAATCCGGCCATCATGCCGGTGCTCAACTGCTGGTGATCGAGCAAATGCCGGAACAGCAGGATAATCAACAGTTCGAACAAGCGATCAAGCACCGCTTCCCTGCCACAATGCCCATCCGCAGCTTCACTGAACAACCATCTCAAGGTGTCCGCCAGCAGCGGCAACTCATCCAGGGGTAGCACCAGCAGGTCGGGAAGCGAAACACATAGAGGATTGCTGACACCGCCATCAAACACCATCGACGCGCATAACAGCTGAGCGCCCTCAGGCTCACTGGCGATGAGTTGGTGACGGCTGGGGCGTGGCAGGAAAATCAGGCTTGGGCGCGTTAACAGCATTTCGCGCCGCCCAGGGACTTTCAACGCGACAGAGCCGGCCTGCAACAGATGAATATGACCGCGTTGGTCGGCACCCTCATAGGTAGACACTCCGCACAGCTTGCCGCTGTAAAACAGATTTGCGCGTACGCCAAACTGTGACAACAACGTGGATAGGCGATCCATGGGCAATTCTTCACAGGCTCTACACCTGTAGCAGAATACCACCGCACCTGGGTCGGGCCTGTCCCCCGCAGGATTTTCCCAGGTGAAAATGCGAAAAGCCCGGCATCCATACGGAAGCCGGGCTTTTCAGGTTCTATTGCTGCTTGCAGGAATCAGAACGGGATATCGTCATCGAAGCTGTCGAAATCCGGAGCCGGTTGCGGTGCGGCCTGCTGTGGGGCCGGACGCTGTGGCTGTTGTTGCGGAGCAGGACGTGGAGCCTGCTGGCGCGGAGCGGATTGCTGGTAGTTACCGCCGCCCTGAGCCTGCTGGTCGCCCTGAGGACGGCCGCCCAGCAATTGCATGGTGCCTTGCATGTCGACCACGATTTCAGTGGTGTAACGCTTGATACCGTCTTTTTCCCACTCGCGGGTCTGCAGTTTGCCTTCGATGTAGACCTGCGAACCTTTACGCAGGTACTCGCCAGCGATTTCTGCGACCTTGCCGAACATCGACACACGGTGCCATTCGGTCTTTTCGACTTTCTGACCGGTTTGCTTGTCAGTCCATTGCTCGCTGGTCGCCAGACTCAGGTTGGTCACGGCGTTGCCATTGGGCAGGTAGCGAACTTCAGGATCCTGGCCGCAAGTGCCGACCAATATGACTTTGTTAACCCCACGGGCCATTGCGTTCTCCTAGGCTTCGCACGCTGTCGCGGCCGGGTTGTTCACCAGACGCTCGAGAGTGGTGCGATCCAATAATTCTGTGTCCAGTTTGATGTAAATGGCGGCTTCATCGGCAACGACAATTGCATCTGTTACCCCTACGACGGCCTTGAGGCGCTCGATCAGGCCAGCTTCACGAATCGCTTCGGGCGACAACGGCAAGCGCAGGCTCGTTACATAGGGAGGTTCGCGCATGGTAACAGCAAAGACCAACCAAAGTGCAGCCAGCCCGGCACATCCCAGGAAGACAACCGACAAACCGCCATGCTGGAACAACCAGCCGCCGAGTATCCCGCCCAATGCCGATCCGAGGAACTGACTGGTGGAATACACCCCCATCGCCGTGCCTTTGCCGCCGGCCGGTGAAACCTTGCTGATCAGCGATGGCAATGAGGCTTCCAGCAGATTGAACGCGGTGAAGAACACCACCGTACCGATCACCAGAGTCCGCAAGCTATCGCCAAACTGCCAGAAGAATAGCTCAGTGAGCATCAGCGTCACGACGGCGCCGAGTAAAACTCGTTTCATTTTGCGTCGCTTCTCGCCGTAGATAATGAACGGAATCATGGCGAAGAAGGAAATCAGCAACGCAGTCAGGTACACCCACCAATGCTGCTCCTTGGGCAGCCCGGCTTTTTCCACCAGCGCCAGCGGCAAGGCAACGAAGCTCGACATCAGCATTGCATGCAGGACAAAAATCCCCAGATCCAGACGCAGCAGATCCGGGTGTTTAAGGGTAGGAATCAAAGCCTGGCGCGCCACGCCGGACTCGCGATGCTGCAACGGCCCGGTGGAGCGCGGCACCATGAACATCACGATCACAATGCCCAACAGCGCCATGCCGCCCGTGGCAAGAAACAGCCCGGACAGGCCGAAGGCACGGGTCAGCAATGGCCCCACGACCATGGCGACGGCGAACGACAGACCGATGGTCATACCGATCATGGCCATGGCCTTGGTCCGGTGCTGTTCGCGGGTCAGGTCCGACAGCAACGCCATGACCGCTGCGGAAATCGCCCCGGCGCCCTGCAGGATGCGACCGGCGATCACGCCCCAGATCGAATCGGCGTTGGCCGCCAATACGCTGCCCAGGGCGAAGATGATCAGCCCAAGGTAGATCACCGGGCGGCGACCGATACGGTCGGAAATGAAACCAAAGGGAATCTGGAAAATCGCCTGGGTCAGGCCATAAGCGCCAATCGCCAGCCCGATCAGGGCCGGGGTCGCGCCTGCCAGGTCCATGCCATAGGTCGCCAGCACCGGCAACACCATGAACATGCCAAGCATACGGAAGGCGAACACCAGGGCCAGACCGCTCGCTGCGCGGGTCTCGCTGCCACTCATGCGTTCGCTGTGGGGATCGTGCATGGAAAAACCTCATGTGAACCGGCGGCGATTCTACCAGTCCCATCGATTGGCAGGGTATATCGCGACGCTTTGCCGCGTGTAGATGACAGAGCTTTCATGTAAGCCTGCAATGACATCATTCGATAGTGTGCATCCATCCAGTATTTGGCCGTATACTCCTACGTTTTCGACGCCCGCCAAGCGAGGCCACCTTGGACAAGATCCTGATTCGTGGGGCTCGAACCCACAACCTTAAGAACATCGACCTGACCCTGCCACGGGACAAGCTGATCGTCATCACCGGCCTGTCCGGCTCCGGCAAGTCTTCCCTGGCGTTCGACACGTTGTACGCCGAAGGCCAGCGCCGCTACGTCGAATCGCTGTCGGCGTATGCCCGCCAGTTCCTGTCGATGATGGAAAAGCCCGACGTCGACACCATCGAAGGCTTGTCGCCGGCGATCTCCATCGAACAGAAATCGACCTCGCACAACCCGCGCTCGACCGTCGGCACCATCACCGAAATCTACGACTACCTGCGTTTGCTGTATGCACGCGTGGGTATTCCGCGTTGCCCGGACCATGACATTCCGCTGGAAGCGCAGACTGTCAGCCAGATGGTCGATCTGGTCCTCGCCGAACCGGAGGGCAGTAAACTGATGCTGTTGGCCCCGGTCATCCGCGAGCGTAAAGGCGAACACCTGTCGGTTTTCGAAGAGCTGCGCGCCCAAGGGTTTGTACGCGCCCGGATCAACGGCAAGCTGTATGAGCTGGACGAAGCGCCCAAGCTCGACAAACAGAAGAAGCACTCCATTGATGTCGTGGTCGACCGGTTCAAGGTCCGTCCCGACCTGCAGCAGCGTCTGGCCGAATCCTTCGAGACCGCACTGAAACTGGCGGACGGCATCGCCCTCGTGGCGCCGATGGACGACGAGCCCGGCGAAGAGATGATCTTCTCCGCACGCTTCGCCTGCCCGATTTGCGGTCACGCCATCAGCGAACTCGAACCGAAGCTGTTTTCCTTCAATAACCCGGCCGGCGCCTGCCCGACTTGCGATGGTTTGGGTGTGAAGCAGTTCTTTGACATCAAGCGGCTGGTCAATGGCGAACTGACGCTGGCCGAAGGCGCGATACGTGGCTGGGACCGGCGCAACGTCTATTACTTCCAGATGCTCGGGTCACTGGCCTCCCACTTCAAGTTCAGTCTGGAAGTGCCATTCAACGAACTGCCGGCCGATCAACAAAAGCAGATCCTGCACGGCAGTGGCTCGCAGAACGTCGACTTCAAGTACCTGAACGACCGTGGCGACATCGTCAAACGCTCGCACCCGTTCGAAGGCATCGTGCCGAATCTGGAGCGGCGCTACCGCGAAACCGAATCGGCCTCGGTGCGTGAAGAACTGGCCAAGTTCCTCAGCACCCAGTCGTGTCCGGACTGCCGCGGCACCCGCTTGCGCCGTGAGGCGCGGCATGTGTGGGTCGGTGAGAAAACCTTGCCGGCAGTCACCAATCTGCCGATCGGCGATGCCTGTGACTACTTCGGTGGCCTGAAACTGACCGGCCGTCGCGGGGAAATCGCCGACAAGATTCTCAAGGAAATCCGCGAACGCCTTCAGTTCCTGGTCAACGTCGGCCTCGACTATCTGTCGCTGGATCGCAGCGCGGACACGCTGTCCGGTGGTGAAGCGCAGCGTATTCGTCTGGCGAGTCAGATCGGCGCTGGGCTGGTGGGCGTTCTGTACATCCTCGACGAACCATCGATCGGCCTTCACCAGCGTGATAACGACCGGCTACTGGGTACCCTCAAGCACCTGCGCGACATCGGCAACACGGTGATCGTCGTCGAACACGACGAAGATGCGATCCGTCTGGCCGACTACGTGGTGGATATCGGCCCAGGCGCCGGGGTTCACGGCGGTCATATCGTCGCCGAAGGTACACCGGCCGAAGTCATGGCCCACCCGGACTCCCTGACCGGCAAGTACCTGTCGGGCCGGGTGAAAATCCAGGTACCCGCCAAACGCACGCCCCGCAACAAGAAGTTGTCGTTGTCGCTCAAGGGCGCTCGCGGCAACAACTTGCGCAATGTCGACCTGGAAATCCCCATCGGCCTGCTGACATGCGTGACCGGAGTCTCCGGCTCGGGCAAATCGACGCTGATCAACAACACGCTTTTCCCACTGAGCGCCACGGCTCTGAATGGCGCAACCACGCTGGAAGCCGCGGCCCACGACAGCATCAAGGGACTGGAGCATCTGGACAAAGTTGTCGACATCGATCAGAGCCCGATCGGTCGCACGCCGCGCTCCAACCCGGCGACTTACACCGGTTTGTTCACGCCGATTCGCGAGTTGTTCGCTGGCGTGCCTGAATCACGTTCCCGCGGTTATGGCCCCGGGCGTTTCTCCTTCAACGTGAAGGGCGGTCGCTGCGAAGCTTGCCAGGGCGATGGCTTGATCAAGGTCGAAATGCACTTTCTGCCCGACATCTATGTGCCATGCGATGTTTGCAAGAGCAAACGCTACAACCGTGAAACCCTTGAGATCAAATACAAGGGCAAGAGCATCCATGAAACGCTTGAGATGACCATCGAGGAAGCGCGTGAGTTCTTCGACGCTGTACCGGCGCTGGCGCGCAAGCTGCAAACGTTGATGGACGTCGGCCTGTCGTACATCAAGCTGGGGCAATCGGCGACAACCTTGTCCGGTGGTGAGGCCCAGCGGGTCAAACTGTCCCGCGAGCTCTCCAAGCGCGATACCGGCAAGACGTTGTACATCCTTGACGAGCCGACGACAGGGCTGCATTTCGCGGACATCCAGCAACTGCTCGACGTACTGCATCGATTGCGCGACCACGGCAACACAGTCGTCGTCATCGAACACAACCTGGACGTGATCAAGACCGCCGACTGGCTGGTGGATCTGGGGCCGGAAGGCGGGTCAAAGGGTGGACAGATCATTGCGGTCGGCACACCCGAAGAGGTGGCCGAAATGAAGCAGTCTCACACGGGTTACTACCTCAAGCCGCTGCTGGAGCGTGATCGCGCCTGACCTGACGCAATGAAAAAGCCCCTGTCACTTTATCGGTGACAGGGGCTTTTTTGTATTCGCTGAGATCAGGTGTGGGATTGCAGATAGTTCTCGAGACCGATCAACTTGATCAGACCCAACTGCTTCTCCAGCCAGTAAGTGTGATCTTCTTCGGTGTCGTTGAGCTGGATGCGTAGCATTTCGCGGCTAACGTAATCCTGGTGCTGCTCGCAAAGCTCGATACCTTTGCACAGAGCGGCGCGAACTTTGTACTCGAGACGCAGATCCGCTTCGAGCATTTCCGGTACGGTGGTGCCGACATCGAGGTCGTCCGGACGCATGCGCGGTGTGCCTTCTAGCATCAGGATGCGACGCATCAGCGCATCAGCATGACCTGCTTCTTCTTCCATTTCATGGTTGATACGTTCGTAGAGCTTGGTGAAACCCCAGTCCTCATACATCCGCGAGTGGACGAAATATTGATCACGCGCGGCCAGCTCGCCGGTCAGCAACGTGTTGAGGTAATCGATAACGTCTGGGTGGCCTTGCATCGCCCTACATCTCCCTGCTTTAAAGTCTGTAGTTTGAACCAACCGGGCTGCAACGTCACTCGGCAGACGCAATAAAAGCGAAGATATTCTGAGAAAACCAGCTGAAATAACGCAAAAACCGCCCTAATAAGGGCGGTTCTGCTTCTCATTTAGACTTCGTTAAGCTGTACGTTGAGTAGCGTTGCGATTGCTTCTCCATACGCCGGGTCGGCCTTGAAGAAATGCTGCAACTGCCGGTCGACCACATCACTCGACACACCTGCCATTGCTCCAGCGATGTTGCTGACCAGCAAGTTTTTCTGCTCATCGCTCATCAATCGGAAAAGTGCACCGGCGTGGCTGTAGTAGTCGGTGTCCTCACGATGGTCATAGCGATCGGCAGCCCCGCTTACAGCCAACGCAGGCTCGGCATAACGAGGCGCCTGTTTAGGTGCCTCCACATAGCTGTTCGGCTCGTAGTTCGGTGCCGCACCGCCATTGCTTCCGAAAGCCATGGAGCCATCACGCTGATAGGTGTTTACAGGACTGCGAGGCGCGTTCACTGGCAGTTGCTGGTGGTTGGTACCGACACGGTAGCGATGTGCATCCGCATACGCGAATACTCGGCCTTGCAGCATGCGATCCGGCGACAGACCAACACCCGGCACCATATTGCTAGGACCGAATGCGGCTTGCTCAACCTCAGCGAAGTAATTGAGCGGGTTTCGGTTGAGTTCCAGCTCACCGACCTCGATCAGCGGAAACTCTTTCTGCGACCAGGTTTTGGTGACATCAAACGGGTTTTCATAATGTGCGGCAGCCTGAGCTTGCGTCATGATCTGAATGCACACGCTCCATTTCGGAAAGTCACCGCGCTCGATGGCCTCAAACAGGTCGCGCTGAGCGTAATCAGGATCAGTCCCGGCCAGACGCGCTGCATCTGCCGGTGCCAGATTCTTGATGCCCTGCCGGGTCTTGTAGTGCCACTTGACCCAATGACGCTCGCCACTGGCGTTGATCAGGCTATACGTGTGGCTACCAAAGCCGTGCATGTGACGGTAACCATCAGGGATGCCGCGATCTGAAAACAGGACCGTGACCTGATGCAATGCCTCTGGAGAATGCGACCAGAAATCCCACATCGCCTGCGCACTCTTGAGGTTGCTCTGCGGCAGACGCTTTTGCGTGTGGATAAAGTCCGGGAATTTCAGCGGATCTCGAATGAAAAACACCGGTGTGTTGTTGCCGACAATGTCCCAGTTACCTTCTTCGGTATAGAACTTCAAGGCAAAGCCGCGGGGGTCACGTTCGGTGTCTGCCGAACCACGCTCACCACCAACGGTTGAGAACCGCAGAAACGTCGGAGTCTGCTTACCTACAGTCTCGAACAGCTTGGCGCTAGTGAACTGAGTGATGTCACGCGTCACGGTGAAGGTACCGTAAGCGCCCGAGCCTTTGGCGTGTACACGGCGTTCCGGGATGTTTTCACGATTGAAGTGGGCAAGCTTCTCGATCAGATGAAAATCGTCGAGCAGCAGCGGGCCACGAGGACCGGCGGATCGGGAATTCTGGTTATCGGCGACAGGAGCGCCACTGGCGGTGGTAAGCGTTTTGTTTTGGCTCATGCGATCTCTTCCTTTGTCGGTCTTGAACTGCCGGCTAAACGGCTGAAAGGAAGTATTGACGATCGAGATGACATCTTCTAATTCATTGACTGATATAAATCGATAGAGAAACCTGATCACTCTTCAATTTATAGACGGCTCGGCGGGCTTTTGAAGCGGACACAAAAAACCGGGCGCTAGGCCCGGTTCTTTGTTTCAGACTGACGTCTTACTCGGCGGATACAGCTTCGCCAGCAGTAGCACGATCAACCAACTCGACGTACGCCATAGGCGCGTTGTCGCCAGCGCGGAAACCGCACTTGAGGATGCGCAGGTAGCCACCCTCACGGGTAGCGTAACGCTTGCCCAGGTCGTTGAAGAGCTTACCAACGATAGCTTTCGAACGAGTACGGTCGAAAGCCAGGCGGCGGTTAGCAACGCTGTCTGTCTTGGCCAAAGTGATCAGCGGCTCGGCAACGCGGCGCAGTTCTTTAGCTTTTGGCAGAGTAGTTTTGATCAGCTCGTGCTCGAACAGCGACACCGCCATGTTTTGGAACATGGCCTTGCGGTGCGAGCTGGTGCGGCTGAGGTGACGACCACTTTTACGATGACGCATGGTTCATTCCTTACCAAACACTACGTTCGGTGATTACGACGATCAGGCAGTCGCCTTGTCGTCCTTCTTAAGACTTGCAGGCGGCCAGTTGTCGAGGCGCATGCCGAGGGACAGACCGCGGGAGGCCAGAACGTCCTTGATTTCAGTCAAGGATTTCTTGCCCAGGTTCGGAGTCTTCAACAGTTCTACTTCGGTACGCTGAATCAGGTCGCCGATGTAGTAAATGTTTTCCGCCTTAAGGCAGTTAGCCGAACGTACAGTCAGTTCCAGATCGTCAACCGGGCGAAGCAGGATCGGATCGATCTCGTCTTCCTGCTCGACAACCACTGGCTCACTGTCACCTTTGAGGTCGACGAACGCAGCCAACTGCTGTTGCAGAATGGTTGCAGCGCGACGGATTGCCTCTTCAGGATCCAGAGTACCGTTGGTTTCCAGATCAATAACCAGCTTGTCCAGGTTGGTACGCTGCTCGACACGGGCGTTTTCCACCACGTATGCGATACGGCGAACCGGGCTGAACGAAGAGTCGAGCTGCAAGCGACCGATGCTGCGGCTTTCGTCTTCATCGCTCTGACGCGAGTCTGCTGGTTCATAACCACGACCACGAGCTACTACGAGCTTCATGTTCAGGGCGCCGTTAGACGCCAGGTTAGCGATTACGTGATCGGGGTTAACGATCTCGACATCATGATCCAGCTGAATATCGGCAGCGGTAACCACCCCCGAACCCTTCTTCGACAAGGTCAGCGTAACTTCGTCACGGCCGTGCAGCTTGATAGCCAGACCTTTAAGGTTCAACAGGATTTCAATTACGTCTTCCTGTACACCTTCGATGGCGCTGTACTCGTGGAGCACACCGTCAATCTCGGCCTCGACTACTGCACAGCCAGGCATTGAGGACAACAGGATGCGGCGCAGCGCGTTGCCCAGGGTGTGGCCAAAACCACGCTCGAGAGGCTCGAGAGTGATCTTGGCGCGGGTTGGACTGACAACCTGCACATCAATGTGGCGGGGTGTCAGGAACTCATTTACCGAAATCTGCATGGATGCACCTATTTTCTAGCCCTTACTTGGAGTAGAGCTCGACAATCAGGCTTTCGTTGATGTCGGCGGACAGATCACTGCGAGCTGGAACGTTCTTGAAAACGCCCGACTTCTTCTCAGTGTCTACTTCTACCCATTCTACGCGGCCACGTTGGGCACACAGATCGAGAGCTTGGACAATGCGAAGTTGGTTTTTTGCTTTCTCGCGAACAGCAACCACGTCACCAGCACGAACCTGGTAGGACGGAACGTTAACGGTCTGACCGTTTACGCTGATCGACTTGTGCGATACCAGCTGACGGGATTCGGCACGAGTCGAACCAAAGCCCATACGGTATACAACGTTGTCCAGACGGCATTCGAGCAGTTGCAGCAGGTTTTCACCGGTTGCACCTTTCTTGCCAGCAGCTTCTTTGTAGTAGCCGCTGAACTGACGCTCGAGAACGCCGTAGATACGACGGACCTTCTGCTTTTCACGCAGTTGGGTGCCGTAGTCGGACTGGCGACCGCGGCGTTGGCCGTGGATACCAGGTGCTGCTTCAATGTTGCACTTCGATTCGATCGCGCGCACGCCGCTCTTCAGGAAGAGATCGGTGCCTTCGCGACGAGCGAGTTTGCATTTTGGACCAATGTAACGAGCCATTCTTTACAATCTCCTGGATTACACGCGGCGCTTCTTCGGCGGACGGCACCCGTTGTGCGGGATTGGCGTCACGTCGGTGATGCTGGCGATCTTGTAGCCACAGCCGTTCAAAGCGCGGACTGCGGATTCACGACCTGGACCTGGACCTTTGACGTTGACGTCGAGGTTTTTCAGGCCGTATTCCAGCGCAGCTTGACCAGCACGTTCAGCAGCTACTTGAGCAGCAAACGGGGTGGACTTGCGGGAACCGCGGAAACCCGAACCACCGGAGGTAGCCCAGGAAAGAGCGTTACCTTGACGGTCGGTGATGGTCACGATGGTGTTGTTAAAAGATGCATGGATGTGGGCGATGCCATCAACCACTGTCTTTTTAACTTTTTTACGAGGACGAGCAGCAGGTTTTGCCATGATTAAATTCCTGTCGATTCGCTGGGGCGATTACTTGCGGATCGGCTTACGCGGACCTTTACGGGTACGCGCGTTGGTCTTGGTACGCTGACCGCGTACTGGAAGACCACGACGATGACGCAGACCGCGATAGCAACCGAGGTCCATCAAGCGCTTGATTTTCATGTTGATTTCGCGACGCAGGTCACCTTCAGTGGTGAACTTCGCCACTTCGCCACGCAGCTGTTCAATTTGCTCGTCGCTCAGATCTTTGATCTTTGCTGCTGGGTTTACCCCAGTCTCTGCACAAATTTTCTGTGCAGTAGTGCGACCAACACCATAGATGTAGGTCAGCGAGATAACAGTATGCTTGTTATCTGGAATGTTAACGCCTGCAATACGGGCCATTCAGTGGGACTCCAATTGACAGCTACCTACGCCCCGGAAGCCAAGAAATAGGGCGCGAGATAATATCGCTGTAATAACAAATAATCAACCCGGTAGCGCACTAGCTACCGGGCTTGAAGCACAATCACACTCAGCCTTGGCGCTGTTTGTGACGCGGTTCCGCGCTGCAAATTACTCGAACAACACCTTCGCGGCGAATAATCTTGCAGTTACGGCACAGCTTTTTCACCGATGCACGAACTTTCATCACCAACTCCTCGAACCTTATGGGTCAGCGCAGCATGCCGCTGCCGTAACCCTTCAGGTTGGCTTTCTTCATCAGGGATTCGTACTGGTGCGAAACGAGGTGCGATTGTACTTGGGACATGAAGTCCATCACAACCACGACGACGATCAGCAACGAGGTCCCGCCAAGGTAGAACGGAACGTTGGCTGCAACCACCAGGAACTGGGGCAACAGGCACACGGCCGTCATGTATAGAGCACCGAACAGGGTCAAGCGAGTCAGAACGCCATCAATGTAGCGCGCAGACTGCTCACCTGGACGAATGCCCGGAATAAAGGCACCGGACTTCTTCAGGTTTTCCGCTACGTCTTTCGGATTGAACATCAACGCCGTATAGAAGAAGCAGAAGAAAATAATCCCTGCACTAAACAGCAGAATATTCAACGGCTGACCAGGAGCGATCGACTGCGAGATGTCCTGCAACCAGCCCATACCTTCAGACTGACCGAACCAGGCACCCAACGAAGCCGGGAACAGCAAAATGCTGCTCGCGAAAATAGCCGGAATAACACCGGCCATGTTCACCTTCAGCGGTAAGTGGCTAGTCTGCGCAGCAAACACCTTACGGCCTTGCTGACGCTTGGCGTAGTGAACAGCAATACGACGCTGACCACGCTCAATGAACACCACGAAACCGATAATCGCTACTGCCAGCAAACCGATGGCAACCAGGGCGAAGATATTGATATCACCCTGACGTGCAGACTCGAAAGACTGCCCGATCGCTCTCGGAAGACCGGCGACGATACCTGCGAAGATCAACATCGAGATACCGTTGCCTACACCGCGCTCAGTGATCTGCTCACCCAGCCACATCATGAACATCGCACCAGCCACAAATGTGGTTACCGCAACGAAATGAAAGCTGAAATCAGCAGTAAACGAAACGCCCTGCCCCGCCAGGCCGATGGACATGCCAATGGCCTGGACAAGAGCAAGAGCGACGGTGAGGTAGCGGGTGTACTGGCTGATCTTGCGACGGCCAGCTTCACCTTCCTTCTTCAACTGCTCCAGCTGCGGGCTGACGGCTGTCATCAACTGCATGATGATCGATGCCGAAATGTACGGCATGATCCCCAGTGCAAAGATGCTCATCCGCTCCAGCGCGCCGCCGGAAAACATGTTGAACAAGCTAAGAATGGTCCCCTCATTCTGTCGAAACAGGTCCGCGAGTCGGTCCGGGTTGATACCTGGAACCGGGATGTGTGCGCCTATTCGGTAGACGATAATCGCCAGGAACAGAAAACGCAGACGAGCCCAGAGTTCAGACATACCGCCTTTGCCGAGCGCAGAGAGAGCACCTTGCTTAGCCATTTATTCCTCGAACTTGCCGCCAGCTGCTTCGATAGCCGCACGCGCACCTTTGGTGGCGCCGATTCCCTTGCCGATAGTGACAGCGCGAGTCACTTCACCGGACAGCATGATTTTCACACGCTGTACGTTGACGTTGATCACGTTGGCATCTTTCAGGGACTGCACGGTGACGATGTCGCCTTCCACTTTAGCCAGCTCGGACAGACGCACTTCTGCGCGATCCATGGCTTTCAGGGAAACGAAACCGAACTTCGGCAGGCGACGATGCAGCGGCTGTTGACCGCCTTCAAAGCCTGGAGCAATGGTGCCACCGGAGCGGGAGGTTTGACCTTTGTGACCACGGCCACCAGTCTTACCCAAACCACTACCGATACCACGGCCCGGACGATGCTTTTCGCGACGGGAACCCGGCGCTGGACTCAGATCATTGAGTTTCATCGATTAACCCTCGACACGCAGCATGTAGTAAGCCTTGTTGATCATCCCGCGATTCTCGGGAGTATCCTGGACTTCTACAGTGTGACCGATGCGACGCAGACCCAGACCCTTAACACACAGTTTGTGGTTAGGGATGCGGCCGGTCATGCTTTTGATCAGCGTAACTTTAACGGTAGCCATGATCAGAAGATCTCCTTGACGCTTTTGCCACGCTTGGCGGCAATGGATTCAGGAGACTGCATTGCTTTCAAACCCTTGAAAGTGGCGTGAACCACGTTTACCGGGTTAGTCGAGCCGTAGCACTTGGCCAGAACGTTCTGAACGCCAGCAACTTCGAGAACGGCACGCATTGCGCCGCCAGCGATGATACCGGTACCTTCAGAAGCAGGCTGCATGTACACCTTCGAAGCGCCGTGAGCGGACTTCATTGCGTACTGCAGAGTGGTGCCGTTCAGATCAACCTGGATCATGTTGCGGCGAGCAGCTTCCATTGCCTTCTGGATCGCAGCAGGCACTTCACGCGACTTGCCACGGCCGAAGCCAACACGGCCTTTACCATCACCAACCACGGTCAACGCGGTGAAAGTGAAGATACGGCCGCCTTTAACGGTTTTGGCTACGCGGTTAACTTGAACCAGCTTCTCGATGTAGCCTTCGTCGCGCTTTTGGTCGTTATTTGACATAACTTAGAACTCCAGCCCAGCTTCACGAGCAGCATCAGCCAGCGCTTTAACGCGGCCGTGGTACTTGAAGCCAGAGCGGTCGAAAGCCACCTGCGAGACGCCAGCGGCCTTAGCACGCGTAGCGACCAGCTGGCCAACCTTAGTGGCCGCGTCGATGTTGCCAGTGGCGCCATCACGCAGTTCTTTATCCAAAGTCGAGGCACTTGCCAGGACTTTGTTGCCGTCGGCCGAAATGACCTGGGCGTAGATGTGCTGCGAAGAGCGGAACACGCAGA
The DNA here is from genome assembly GCF_004307665.1 of Pseudomonas sp. Sample_16. Lineage (NCBI taxonomy): Bacteria > Pseudomonadati > Pseudomonadota > Gammaproteobacteria > Pseudomonadales > Pseudomonadaceae > Pseudomonas > Pseudomonas sp. Sample_16. The sequence goes on along the minus strand of NZ_RCOB01000047.1, from coordinate 27,397 downwards.
GACGCACGACTTCGAGTTCGTGCATTTTCAGGCGTGCTTTGCGAGCGCGACGCAGTCGAGTAACTTTTTTGTCGGTCATTTGCTATGCCCTACTTCTTCTTGGCTTCTTTACGACGGACGACTTCGTCCGCGTAGCGCACACCTTTGCCTTTGTACGGCTCTGGTGGACGGAAGTCGCGGATCTCGGCGGCCACTTGACCTACCAGCTGCTTGTCGATGCCCTTGATCAGGATATCGGTCTGGCTAGGAGTCTCAGCGGTGATGCCTTCCGGCAGTTCGTAATCCACTGGGTGCGAGAAGCCAAGAGCCAGGTTCAGCACTGTGCCTTTAGCTTGCGCTTTGTAACCAACACCGACCAGCTGGAGCTTGCGCTCGAAGCCTTGGCTTACGCCTTGGACCATGTTGTTTACCAACGCACGAGTGGTACCAGCCATTGCGCGAGTCTGTTGATCGCCATTGCGAGCAGCAAAACGCAGCTCACCGGCTTCTTCAACGATCTCAACGGACGAATGGATGTTCAGTTCGAGAGTGCCCTTGGCACCCTTCACCGAAAGCTGTTGGCCTGCGAATTTTACTTCGACACCGGCTGGCAGCTTAACGGGGTTCTTAGCGACGCGAGACATGCTTATCCCCCCTTAGAACACAGTGCAAAGAACTTCGCCGCCGACACCGGCAGCGCGCGCAGCACGATCAGTCATCACACCCTTGTTGGTGGAGACGATAGACACACCGAGACCGCCACGAACTTTCGGCAGATCTTCGACGGACTTGTACTGACGCAGGCCTGGACGGCTAACGCGCTTGACTTCTTCGATAACCGGACGGCCTTCGAAATATTTCAGCTCGATAGACAGCAGTGGTTTGGTTTCGCTGCTGATCTGATAACCCGCGATGTAACCTTCGTCCTTCAGGACTTTGGCAACAGCTACCTTCAAAGTAGAAGATGGCATGCTTACGACGGACTTTTCAGCCATCTGGGCATTACGGATTCGAGTTAGCATGTCCGCTAACGGGTCCTGCATACTCATGGGCTAGACGCTCCTAATACAGAAAAATTAGCCTCGCGGCTACTACGTGTCGCCGAGAATCTCCGAGCGTATAAAACACGGGCTCAGGCGAGCCGGGTATTCTAGACACACCCCAGAAATGAATCAAGCCCCAAAAGGGGCTTGATTCAGATTCAAGGCCACCGGTGGTCAGGATCTTGCGACCCTGAACACCGAGACTTTGACAGTATTTACCAGCTGGCTTTAACCAGACCTGGTACGTCACCACGCATTGCCGCTTCACGCAGCTTGTTACGGCCGAGGCCGAACTTGCGGTAAACGCCGTGCGGACGACCAGTCAGGCGGCAGCGGTTACGCATGCGCGAGGCGCTTGCGTCACGTGGCTGCTTCTGCAGGGCTACTGTAGCTTCCCAACGCGCTTCTGGACTTGCGTTCAGATCAACGATGATTGCTTTCAGTGCTGCACGCTTCTTGGCGTACTTGGCAACCGTGAGCTGACGCTTCAGCTCGCGGTTTTTCATGCTCATCTTGGCCATGGTCCTACTCCAATCAGTTGCGGAACGGGAATTTGAACGCACGCAGCAGAGCGCGGCCTTCATCATCGTTCTTGGCAGTGGTGGTCAGGGTAATGTCCAGACCGCGGAGAGCATCGATCTTGTCGTAGTCGATTTCCGGGAAGATGATCTGCTCTTTTACGCCCATGCTGTAGTTACCACGACCATCGAAGGACTTGGCATTCAGGCCGCGGAAGTCGCGAACCCGAGGCAGGGAGATCGAAAGCAGACGATCCAGGAACTCGTACATACGCTCACGGCGCAGGGTCACTTTGACGCCGATCGGCCAACCTTCACGGACTTTAAAGCCAGCGATGGATTTGCGAGCGTAGGTCACAACGACTTTCTGGCCGGTGATCTTTTCCAGGTCAGCAACAGCGTGCTCGATGACTTTTTTGTCGCCGATCGCTTCGCCCAGACCCATGTTCAGGGTGATTTTGGTAACGCGCGGAACTTCCATCACGTTCGAAAGCTTAAGTTCTTCCTTAAGTTTCGGAGCGATTTCCTTCCGGTAAATCTCTTTTAGTCGTGCCATGGTCTTCTACCTAGCAGTGTTCAAGCATCAACCGCTTTTTGGGTCGACTTGAAGACACGAATTTTCTTACCGTCTTCTACTTTGAAACCAACGCGGTCAGCCTTGTTGGTTTCGCCGTTGAAGATGGCGACGTTGGAAGCGTGCAGTGGCGCTTCTTTCTCGACGATACCGCCTTGTACGCCCGACATCGGGTTAGGCTTGGTATGGCGCTTGACCAGGTTCAGACCACCAACAACCAGACGGTTGTCAGCAAGAACCTTCAGCACCTTACCGCGCTTACCTTTGTCTTTGCCGGCGATCACGATGATCTCGTCGTCACGACGAATCTTTTGCATGTCGGATCTCCTTACAGCACTTCTGGGGCGAGCGAGACGATCTTCATGAACTTCTCAGTACGAAGTTCACGGGTCACTGGCCCAAAGATACGGGTGCCGATCGGCTCTTGCTTGTTGTTCAGAAGAACAGCAGCGTTGCCATCAAAGCGGATAATGGAGCCATCGGCACGGCGTACGCCGTGACGAGTGCGGACTACAACAGCAGTCATCACTTGGCCTTTTTTCACTTTACCGCGAGGAATTGCTTCCTTGACGGTAACCTTGATGATGTCACCGATACCAGCGTAACGACGATGGGAGCCACCCAGCACCTTGATGCACATAACACGGCGAGCGCCGCTGTTATCGGCCACATCGAGCATGGATTGAGTCTGAATCATATAATTTCTCCGACCCCTAGTCCTTAGACTTCCACAGCGCGTTCGAGAACATCAACCAGCGCCCAAGACTTGGTCTTGGCCAAAGGACGAGTTTCACGAATAGTGACTTTGTCGCCGATGTGGCACTGATTGGTTTCGTCGTGCGCGTGCAGCTTAGTCGAACGCTTAACGTATTTACCGTAGATCGGGTGCTTAACGCGACGCTCGATCAGAACGGTGATGGTTTTGTCCATCTTGTCGCTGACAACACGGCCAGTCAGCGTACGGACAGTTTTTTCGGCTTCAGCCATGATTACTTACCTGCCTGCTGGTTGAGCACAGTCTTCACGCGAGCGATGTCACGCTTAACTTGCGAGAGCAGATGAGACTGCCCCAACTGGCCAGTTGCTTTCTGCATACGCAGATTGAACTGGTCGCGCAGCAGGCCGAGCAGTTGCTCGTTCAGCTGCTGTGCGGATTTTTCACGAAGTTCATTCGCTTTCATCACATCACCGTCCGTTTAACAAAGGAGGTGGCGAGCGGCAGCTTTGCAGCAGCCAGGGCGAAAGCCTCACGCGCCAGCTCTTCAGAAACACCCTCGATTTCATACAGGACTTTGCCTGGCTGAATCTGGGCAACCCAGTATTCCACGTTACCCTTACCTTTACCCATCCGAACCTCGAGAGGTTTTTTGGAGATCGGCTTGTCCGGGAATACACGGATCCAGATCTTGCCGCCACGTTTTACGTGACGGGTCAGAGCACGACGCGCTGACTCGATCTGACGAGCGGTGAGACGACCACGAGCAACAGACTTCAGCGCGAACTCGCCGAAGCTGACTTTGCTACCGCGCAATGCCAGGCCACGGTTGTGACCAGTCATTTGCTTGCGGAACTTCGTACGCTTTGGTTGCAACATTTGGCGTACCCCTTACTTAGCAGCTTTTTTACGAGGCGCTGGTGCTTGTGGTTTCAGTTCTTCTTGGCGACCACCAATTACTTCGCCTTTGAAGATCCAAACCTTTACACCGATCACACCGTAAGTGGTGTGAGCTTCGTAGTTGGCATAGTCGATGTCGGCACGCAGGGTGTGCAGTGGCACACGACCTTCGCGATACCATTCAGTACGTGCGATTTCAGCACCGCCGAGACGACCGCTCACTTGGATTTTGATGCCTTTGGCACCAATGCGCATGGCGTTCTGTACAGCGCGCTTCATAGCGCGACGGAACATTACGCGACGCTCCAGCTGCTGAGCTACGCTCTGCGCAACCAGCATACCGTCGAGCTCCGGCTTGCGGATCTCTTCGATATTGATGTGCACAGGCACACCCATTTGCTTGGTCAGGTCCTGACGCAGTTTCTCAACATCTTCACCTTTCTTCCCGATAACGATACCTGGACGAGCGGTGTGGATGGTGATACGTGCAGTTTGGGCCGGACGATGGATATCGATACGGCTTACGGACGCGCTTTTTAGTTTGTCTTGGAGATACTCACGCACCTTCAGATCAGCGAACAAGTAGTCCGCATAAGTCCGACCGTCTGCGTACCAGACGGAGGTGTGCTCCTTGACGATTCCCAGGCGAATGCCAATGGGATGTACTTTCTGACCCATCTCTTCGACTCCGTTACTTGTCAGCAACCTTGACAGTGATATGGCAAGACCGCTTGACGATGCGATCAGCACGGCCTTTGGCACGTGGCATGATGCGCTTCAGCGAACGCCCTTCGTTGACGAAAACGGTGCTGACCTTCAGGTCATCAACGTCTGCGCCTTCGTTATGCTCGGCGTTGGCTACGGCCGACTCCAGCACTTTCTTCATGATCTCGGCGGCTTTCTTACTGCTGAAAGCCAACAGGTTGAGCGCTTCGCCCACCTTCTTCCCGCGGATCTGGTCGGCGACCAAGCGGGCTTTCTGGGCGGAGATTCGAGCGCCCGACAACTTAGCGGCTACTTCCATTTCCTAACCCCTTAACGCTTGGCTTTCTTGTCTGCCACGTGCCCGCGATAAGTGCGGGTACCGGCGAACTCGCCCAGTTTGTGGCCGACCATGTCTTCGTTAACGAGAACTGGGACGTGTTGACGACCGTTGTGTACTGCGATGGTCAGACCGACCATTTGTGGCAGGATCATCGAACGGCGCGACCAGGTTTTAACTGGTTTGCGATCGTTCTTTTCCGCCGCCACTTCGATCTTCTTCAGTAGGTGAAGATCGATAAAAGGACCTTTTTTCAGAGAACGTGGCACTGTCGTATCCCTCTATTTACTTGCGACGACGGACGATCATTTTGTCGGTACGCTTATTACCACGAGTCTTCGCGCCCTTAGTCGGGAAGCCCCATGGCGATACCGGATGACGACCACCAGAGGTACGACCTTCACCACCACCATGTGGGTGGTCAACCGGGTTCATGGCAACACCACGAACGGTTGGGCGAACGCCACGCCAGCGTTTGGCACCAGCTTTACCCAGCGAACGCAGGCTGTGCTCGGAGTTCGAGACTTCGCCCAGGGTCGCGCGGCACTCAGCCAGCACTTTACGCATCTCACCAGAACGCAGACGCAGGGTCACGTAGACACCTTCACGAGCGATCAGCTGAGCCGAAGCACCAGCGGAACGAGCGATCTGCGCGCCTTTACCTGGCTTCAATTCGATGCCGTGTACGGTGCTACCAACTGGAATGTTACGCAGTTGCAGAGCGTTGCCCGGCTTGATCGGTGCCAGAGCACCTGCGATCAGCTGGTCGCCAGCGCTCACGCCTTTAGGGGCGATGATGTAGCGACGCTCGCCATCTGCGTACAGCAGCAGAGCGATGTGAGCAGTACGGTTTGGATCGTATTCGATACGCTCGACAGTGGCAGCGATGCCATCTTTGTCGTTGCGACGGAAGTCGACCAGACGATAATGCTGCTTATGACCACCACCGATGTGACGAGTGGTAATACGGCCATTGTTGTTACGACCACCAGACTTCGACTTCTTCTCGAGCAGCGGTGCGTGAGGAGCGCCTTTATGCAGCTCCTGGTTGACCACCTTGACCACAAAACGGCGGCCAGGGGAAGTCGGTTTGCATTTAACGATTGCCATGATGCACCCCTTCCTTACTCAGCACTGCTGCTGAAATCGAGATCTTGGCCTGGCTGAAGGGAGATAACTGCCTTCTTCCAGTCATTACGCTTGCCCAGACCGCGAGCAGTGCGCTTGCTCTTACCCAGAACATTCAGGGTAGTAACACGCTCTACTTTCACGCTGAACAGGCTTTCGACGGCCTTCTTGATTTCCAGCTTGGTTGCGTCAGTAGCAACCTTGAAAACGAACTGGCCTTTCTTGTCTGCCAGAACCGTAGCCTTCTCGGAAACGTGCGGGCCAAGCAGAACTTTAAATACGCGTTCCTGGTTCATCCCAGCAGCTCCTCGAATTTCTTCACGGCCGACACGGTGATCAACACCTTGTCGTATGCGATCAGACTAACTGGATCGGAACCTTGCACGTCACGTACATCTACGTGTGGCAGGTTACGAGCAGCCAGGTACAGGTTCTGATCAACAGCGTCCGACACGATCAGAACGTCGGTCAGGCTCATGTTGTTCAGTTTGCCCAGCAGGTCTTTGGTTTTCGGCGTCTCAACGGCGAAATCCTGAACCACGACCAGACGATCAGTACGCACCAGCTCAGCAAGGATGGAACGCATTGCTGCGCGATACATCTTCTTGTTCAGCTTCTGGGAGTGATCCTGTGGACGAGCTGCGAAAGTGGTACCGCCGCCACGCCAGATTGGGCTACGGATAGTACCGGCACGAGCACGGCCAGTACCTTTCTGACGCCATGGGCGCTTACCGCCACCACGAACGTCGGAACGGGTCTTTTGCTGCTTGCTACCCTGACGGCCGCCGGCCATGTAGGCCACGACTGCTTGGTGAACCAGCGTCTCGTTGAACTCGCCGCCAAATGTCAGTTCGGAAACTTCGATCGCTTGAGCGTCATTTACATTTAATTGCATGTCAGCTTCCCCTTAACCGCGAGCCTTGGCTGCTGGACGTACAACCAAGTTGCCGCCAGTAGCGCCAGGAACAGCGCCCTTGACCAACAACAGATTGCGTTCAGCGTCCACGCGCACTACTTCGAGGGACTGCACGGTCACGCGCTCAGCGCCCATATGACCGGACATTTTTTTGCCCTTGAATACACGACCAGGAGTCTGGCACTGGCCGATAGAGCCTGGAACGCGGTGGGATACGGAGTTACCGTGGGTGTTATCTTGCCCGCGGAAATTCCAACGCTTGATCGTACCCTGGAAGCCTTTACCCTTGGACTGACCGGTTACATCAACCAGTTGACCAGCGGCGAAGATTTCAGCGTTGATCAGATCGCCGGCCTGGTACTCGCCTTCTTCAAGACGGAATTCCATTACGGTACGACCAGCGGCAACGTTCGCCTTGGCGAAGTGGCCAGCCTGAGCTGCTGTTACACGCGAAGCGCGACGCTCGCCGACAGTGACTTGCACTGCACGATAGCCATCGGTCTCTTCAGTTTTGAACTGGGTGACGCGATTCGGCTCGATCTCAATGACCGTGACCGGAATGGAGACACCTTCTTCGGTGAAAATACGGGTCATACCGCATTTACGACCGACTACACCAATAGTCATGTTGTAAACCTCATGAGTGTACGGGGCTTTCACCCGCTATGGCCGCCCATTTCAGAGCGTTACACGACTAAGACCGAGTCTTAGCCGAGGCTGATCTGCACTTCCACACCGGCCGCAAGATCAAGCTTCATAAGAGCATCAACGGTTTTATCCGTTGGCTGGACGATGTCCAGAACGCGCTTATGAGTACGGATCTCGTACTGGTCACGCGCGTCTTTGTTGACGTGCGGGGAGACCAGAACGGTGAACCGCTCTTTACGGGTAGGCAGTGGAATTGGACCACGCACTTGAGCACCAGTACGTTTCGCGGTTTCCACGATTTCCTGGGTTGATTGGTCGATCAGGCGATGGTCGAAAGCCTTCAACCTGATACGGATTTGCTGATTTTGCATTGGATTTCAGACTCCGGCTGCTATTCCCACCGGGCGCAATACGCCCGTTAAAAGGAGGCGCAATTCTATAGACGCCCCAGATAGGTGTCAACCCAATAAAAAAGCCCCCGCTGAGCGGGGGCTTTCTCAAAGCATCAAAGCCATCTCAAAAAAGAGATTACTCGATGATTTTGGCTACAACACCAGCACCAACGGTACGGCCGCCTTCACGGATAGCGAAGCGCAGACCGTCTTCCATTGCGATGGTTTTGATCAGGGTAACAGTCATCTGAATGTTGTCACCTGGCATTACCATTTCAACGCCTTCTGGCAGCTCGCAGTTACCGGTCACGTCAGTAGTACGGAAGTAGAACTGTGGACGGTAGCCTTTGAAGAACGGAGTGTGACGACCGCCTTCTTCCTTGCTCAGAACGTAAACTTCTGCGGTGAACTTGGTGTGCGGCTTAACCGAACCCGGCTTGACCAGAACCTGACCACGCTCAACGTCGTCACGCTTGGTACCACGCAGCAGAACGCCGCAGTTCTCGCCAGCACGACCTTCGTCGAGCAGCTTGCGGAACATCTCAACACCGGTGCAGGTGGTGGTGGTGGTGTCACGCAGACCAACGATTTCCAGTGCATCTTGAACGCGAACGATACCGCGCTCGATACGACCAGTCACAACAGTACCACGACCCGAGATCGAGAATACGTCTTCGATTGGCATCAGGAATGGCTTGTCGATAGCACGCTCTGGCTCTGGGATGTAGGTGTCCAGAGTCTCAACCAGCTTACGAACGGCAGTGGTGCCCATTTCGTTGTCGTCTTTGCCTTCCAGCGCCATACGAGCAGAACCGATGATGATCGGAGTGTCGTCGCCTGGGAAGTCATAGGTGGACAGCAGGTCGCGAACTTCCATCTCAACCAGTTCCAGCAGCTCAGCGTCGTCTACCAGGTCAGCCTTGTTCAGGAAAACCACGATGTACGGAACGCCTACCTGACGGGACAGCAGGATGTGCTCACGGGTTTGTGGCATCGGACCATCGGCGGCCGAGCAAACCAGGATCGCGCCGTCCATCTGGGCAGCACCGGTGATCATGTTCTTCACGTAGTCAGCGTGACCCGGGCAGTCAACGTGAGCGTAGTGACGAATGTTCGAGTTGTACTCGACGTGCGCGGTGTTGATGGTGATACCACGAGCCTTTTCTTCTGGCGCGCTGTCGATCTTGTCGAATTCAACTACGGCCGAACCGAAAACTTCGGAGCAGACGCGAGTCAGAGCAGCGGTCAGAGTGGTTTTACCGTGGTCAACGTGACCGATGGTGCCAACGTTGACGTGCGGTAGGGAACGATCAAATTTTTCTTTAGCCACGACAATTAACTCCTTGCCTAAAGGACTGAATCAGCCTTGTTTTTTGGTAACGGTTTCGACGATGTGCGACGGAGCCGTATTGTATTTTTTGAATTCCATAGAGTAGCTTGCGCGACCCTGGGACATCGAACGAACGTCGGTCGCATAACCGAACATCTCGCCCAACGGAACTTCAGCACGGATAACCTTACCGGAAACCGTATCTTCCATACCCAGAATCATGCCGCGACGACGGTTAAGGTCGCCCATCACGTCACCCATATAGTCTTCAGGCGTAACAACCTCTACCGCCATGATCGGCTCGAGCAACTCACCACCGCCCTTCTGGGCCAGTTGCTTGGTCGCCATGGAAGCAGCCACCTTAAACGCCATCTCGTTCGAGTCGACGTCGTGGTAAGAACCATCAAACACGGTAGCCTTCAGGCCGATCAGCGGATAGCCGGCAACAACACCGTTCTTCATCTGCTCTTCGATACCCTTCTGGATAGCCGGGATGTATTCCTTAGGAACCACACCACCCACTACTTCGTTCAGGAATTGCAGACCTTCCTGACCTTCGTCAGCAGGTGCAAAACGAATCCAGCAGTGACCGAACTGGCCACGACCGCCGGACTGACGAACGAACTTGCCTTCGATTTCGCAGCTCTTCGTGATGCGCTCACGATAGGAAACCTGAGGCTTACCGATGTTGGCTTCGACGTTGAACTCACGGCGCATCCGGTCAACCAGGATGTCCAGGTGCAACTCGCCCATGCCAGAGATGATCGTTTGACCAGTCTCTTCATCAGTTTTGACGCGGAAAGACGGGTCTTCCTGAGCAAGTTTGCCCAGAGCGATACCCATTTTTTCCTGGTCATCCTTGGTTTTAGGCTCTACGGCAACCGAAATAACCGGCTCCGGGAAGTCCATGCGAACCAGGATGATTGGCTTGTCAGCGTTGCAGAGGGTTTCACCAGTGGTGACGTCCTTCATGCCGATCAGGGCCGCGATGTCACCAGCGCGTACTTCCTTGATCTCTTCGCGGGCGTTTGCGTGCATTTGCACCATACGACCCACGCGCTCTTTCTTGCCTTTAACCGAGTTGATCACGCCGTCGCCGGAGGCCAACACGCCCGAGTAAACTCGAACGAAGGTCAAGGTACCCACGAATGGGTCGGTAGCGATCTTGAACGCCAGAGCCGAGAACGGCTCGTTGTCGTCTGCGTGACGCTCCATCTGCTTTTCCTCGTCATCCGGGTCAGTACCCTTGATGGCAGGAATGTCAGTTGGTGCAGGCAGGTAGTCGATAACGGCGTCGAGAACCAGGGGAACACCCTTGTTCTTGAAGGAAGAACCGCAAACAGCCAGAACGATCTCACCAGCGATGGTACGCTGACGCAGAGCGGCCTTGATTTCCTCGATGGAGAGCTCTTCGCCTTCGAGGTACTTGTTCATCAGCTCTTCGCTGGCTTCGGCCGCAGCCTCAACCATGTTGCTGCGCCACTCTTCAGCCAGCTCCTGCAGTTCAGCAGGGATAGCTTCGCGACGTGGGGTCATGCCCTTGTCAGCATCGTTCCAGTAAACCGCTTCCATGGTCATCAGATCGATCTGACCCTGGAAGTTGTCTTCGGAACCGATAGCCAACTGGATCGGCACCGGAGTGTGACCCAGGCGCTGCTTGATCTGAGCGATCACGCGCAGGAAGTTCGCGCCGGCACGGTCCATCTTGTTCACGTAAACGATACGTGGAACACCGTACTTGTTGGCTTGACGCCATACGGTTTCGGACTGAGGCTCAACGCCGGAAGTACCACAGAACACAACGACAGCGCCGTCGAGTACACGCAGGGAACGCTCAACTTCAATAGTGAAGTCTACGTGACCCGGGGTATCGATGACGTTGAAGCGGTATTGGTCCTTGTGCTGCTTCGCAGAACCCTGCCAGAAGGCGGTAATAGCAGCAGAAGTAATGGTAATACCACGCTCCTGCTCCTGAACCATCCAGTCTGTGGTCGCGGCGCCGTCATGCACCTCGCCCATCTTGTGACTTTTGCCAGTGTAAAAAAGGACGCGCTCGGTGGTGGTGGTTTTACCAGCATCCACGTGAGCAACGATACCAATGTTACGGTAGCGATTAATCGGTGTAGTACGAGCCATAAAGCCCTCGCAAAATTAGTGACGCTAAAATTAGAAGCGGTAGTGCGAGAAAGCTTTGTTAGCTTCAGCCATACGGTGCACGTCTTCACGCTTCTTAACTGCAGCACCTTTACCTTCGGCAGCGTCCAACAGTTCGCCAGCCAAACGCAGAGCCATAGACTTCTCGCCGCGCTTGCGAGCGAAGTCTACCAACCAGCGCATTGCCAGAGCGTTACGACGGGACGGACGAACTTCAACCGGAACCTGGTAAGTAGCACCGCCTACACGGCGCGACTTTACTTCGACCAGCGGAGCGATGGCGTCGAGAGCTTTCTCGAAGATTTCCAGGGGGTCGCTGTTCTTGCGTTCTTTAACCTTTTCCAGCGCGCCATAAACGATACGCTCGGCAACGGCTTTCTTGCCGCTTTCCATCACGTGGTTCATGAACTTGGCCAGGATTTGGCTTCCGTATTTTGGATCGTCAAGCACTTCGCGCTTGGCTGCTACGCGTCTTCTTGGCATGGATAAGCCCTCAAACGGTCTTCAGGTTCGCTCGGAATTGGTGCCCTATCAGGGACGCCTCCGACCTTACTCTTATCGACTCAGAAAAATAGAAATCAGTTTTTTGCAGCAAGCGACCATTACTTCGGACGCTTGGTACCGTACTTCGAACGACCCTGGTTACGACCCTTAACGCCGGAAGTATCCAAAGAACCGCGAACGGTGTGGTAACGAACACCTGGCAAGTCTTTTACACGACCGCCGCGGATCAGTACCACGCTGTGCTCTTGCAGGTTGTGGCCTTCACCGCCGATGTACGAGGAAACCTCGAAACCGTTGGTCAGACGCACACGGCATACTTTACGCAGTGCCGAGTTAGGTTTTTTCGGCGTAGTGGTATACACACGGGTGCACACGCCACGACGTTGCGGGCAGTTCTGCAGCGCAGGCACGTCGGATTTCTCGACGATACGCTTACGCGGCTGACGTACCAGCTGGTTGATAGTTGCCATCTACTAGCTCCACTGTTGTCTTGCGACGCTATTGTCTTGCAAGAAAAGCAAAATGGCAGGAACGAATCCCCGCCAAATTTAGGGGTACAAGAGTCTAAAGAGGATCTTGTCCCCAGTCAAGGCAAGGCCCCGACCTCCCCGCCCATCCAACCTCGACAAATTGTCGCGATTCGATGAACGGAGCTGCCAGGGCCTTACGCTCATTTATCGCAGAACTCAGTTACCGCTAGAGTTCAGCGCTTCGGTCAGTGCAGCTTCCACTTCACTGGCGCTTACGCGCAACGGCTTGTCGGCATCACGACGACGCTTACGCTCGCTGTGATAAGCCAGGCCGGTACCAGCCGGGATCAGACGACCCACGACCACGTTTTCTTTCAGGCCGCGCAGGTAGTCGCGCTTGCCGGTTACCGCCGCTTCGGTCAGTACGCGGGTGGTTTCCTGGAAGGAAGCCGCCGAGATGAACGATTCGGTGGACAACGACGCCTTGGTGATACCCAGCAGAACGCGAGTGAACTTGGAGACAAATTTGTCTTCGTTGCTCAAACGCTCGTTCTCTACCAGAACGTGAGTCAATTCCATCTGGTCGCCCTTGATGAAACTGGAATCGCCGGATTCAGCGATTTCAACTTTACGCAACATCTGACGCAGGATGGTCTCGATGTGCTTGTCGTTGATCTTCACGCCTTGCAGACGGTAAACGTCCTGGATCTCGTTAACGATGTACTTGGCCAGCGCACTCACACCCAGCAGACGCAGGATGTCGTGTGGATCGCTCGGACCGTCGGAGATAACTTCGCCGCGGTTTACCTGTTCGCCTTCGAACACGTTCAGGTGGCGCCACTTCGGAATCAGCTCTTCATACGGATCGCTACCGTCGTTCGGGGTGATGACCAGACGGCGCTTGCCCTTGGTCTCTTTACCGAACGCGATGGTGCCGCTGACTTCAGCCAGAATCGACGCTTCTTTCGGACGACGAGCTTCGAACAGGTCGGCAACACGCGGCAGACCACCGGTGATGTCACGGGTCTTCGAAGTCTCTTGCGGGATACGAGCGATAACATCACCGATCGCGATCTTCGCACCGTCCGCTACACCGACCAGGGCGTTGGCTGGCAGGAAGTACTGAGCGATAACGTCAGTGCCTGGCAGCAACAGATCCTTGCCGTTGTCGTCGACCATCTTCACGGCAGGACGAATGTCCTTGCCGGCAGCTGGACGATCTTTGGCGTCGAGTACTTCAATGTTGGTCATACCGGTCAATTCGTCAGTCTGACGCTTGATCGTGATGCCTTCTTCCATGCCCACGTAGGTCACGGTACCTTTCATTTCGGTAACGATCGGGTGAGTGTGCGGATCCCACTTGGCCACGATTGCGCCAGCGTCGACCTTGTCACCTTCTTTAACCGAAATCACGGCACCGTACGGCAGCTTGTAACGCTCACGCTCACGACCGAAGTCATCAGCGATGGCCAGCTCACCGGAACGGGACACAGCTACCAGGTGACCATCCACGCGCTCAACGTGCTTCAGGTTGTGCAGACGGACGGTACCGCCATTCTTCACCTGAACACTGTCGGCTGCGGAAGTCCGGCTTGCCGCACCACCGATGTGGAACGTACGCATCGTCAGCTGGGTACCCGGCTCACCGATCGACTGTGCAGCAATTACGCCGACAGCTTCACCGATGTTCACCTGGTGACCACGAGCCAGGTCACGGCCGTAGCACTTGGCGCAAATGCCGTAGCGGGTTTCGCAGCTGATCGGCGAACGCACGATCACTTCGTCGATGCTGTTCAGCTCGATGAACTCAACCCACTTCTCATCTACCAGGGTGCCGGCAGGAACGATGACGTCCTCGGTACCCGGCTTGAATACGTCACGGGCAATAACACGACCCAATACGCGCTCACCCAGCGGCTCTACAACGTCACCGCCTTCAATGTGCGGAGTCATCAGCAGACCGTGTTCGGTGCCGCAATCGATCTCGGTTACAACCAGATCTTGCGCTACGTCTACCAGACGACGAGTCAGGTAACCAGAGTTCGCGGTTTTCAACGCGGTATCCGCCAGACCTTTACGAGCACCGTGAGTCGAGATGAAGTACTGAAGTACGCTCAAACCTTCACGGAAGTTCGCAGTAATCGGCGTTTCAATGATGGAGCCGTCTGGCTTGGCCATCAGACCACGCATACCGGCCAGCTGACGAATCTGTGCTGCGGAACCCCGCGCACCCGAGTCGGCCATCATGTACATCGAGTTGAAGGATTCCTGGTCGACTTCGACGCCATGACGGTCGATGACTTTCTCTTTCGAGAGGTTGGCCATCATCGCCTTGGAAACTTCGTCGTTCGCCTTGGACCAAAGGTCGATCACTTTGTTGTACTTCTCGCCCTGGGTTACCAGGCCGGAGGCGTACTGACTTTCGATTTCTTTCACTTCGTCGGTGGCAGCACCGATGATGCGGGCTTTTTCATCCGGGATAACGAAGTCGTTAACGCCGATGGAAACGCCGGAAATGGTCGAGTAGGCAAAACCGGTGTACATCAACTGGTCAGCGAAGATCACGGTCTCTTTCAGACCAACCACGCGGTAGCACTGGTTGATCAGCTTGGAGATCGCCTTTTTCTTCATCGGCAGGTTGACGACATCGTACGACAGACCTTTTGGCACAACCTGGAACAACAGCGCACGGCCGACAGTGGTGTCGACGATACGGGTGTTGGTCACGCTGCCGCCATCACGGTCGTTGACGGTTTCGTTGATCCGCACTTTGACCTTGGCGTGCAGTGCGGCTTCGCCGGCACGGAACACACGGTCAACTTCCTGCAGATCCGCGAACACACGACCTTCGCCCTTGGCGTTGATCGCTTCACGAGTCATGTAGTACAGACCCAATACAACGTCCTGCGACGGAACGATGATTGGCTCACCGTTGGCTGGCGACAGAATGTTGTTGGTCGACATCATCAACGCACGCGCTTCGAGCTGGGCTTCCAGCGTCAGCGGTACGTGCACGGCCATTTGGTCGCCGTCGAAGTCGGCGTTGTACGCGGCGCAGACCAGAGGGTGCAGCTGGATAGCCTTACCTTCGATCAGTACCGGTTCGAACGCCTGGATACCCAGACGGTGAAGGGTCGGTGCACGGTTGAGAAGAACCGGGTGTTCGCGAATTACTTCAGCGAGAACGTCCCACACTTCCGGCAGCTCGCGCTCGACCATCTTCTTGGCAGCTTTGATGGTGGTCGCCAGACCACGCATTTCCAGCTTGCCGAAAATGAAAGGCTTGAACAGCTCGAGAGCCATCTTCTTCGGCAGACCGCACTGGTGCAGACGCAGGGTCGGACCTACGGTAATTACCGAACGGCCGGAGTAGTCAACACGCTTACCGAGCAAGTTCTGACGGAAACGACCTTGCTTACCCTTGATCATGTCAGCCAGGGATTTCAGAGGACGCTTGTTGGAACCTGTGATAGCGCGGCCACGACGACCGTTGTCGAGCAGTGCGTCAACGGCTTCCTGCAACATACGCTTTTCGTTGCGCACGATGATGTCCGGAGCGGACAGATCCAGCAGGCGCTTCAAACGGTTGTTACGGTTGATCACTCGACGATACAGATCGTTGAGGTCGGAAGTCGCGAAGCGACCGCCATCCAGCGGGACCAGTGGACGCAGATCTGGCGGCAGAACCGGCAGAACGGTCAGCACCATCCACTCTGGCAGGTTGCCGGAACCCTGGAAGGCTTCCATCAACTTCAGACGCTTGGACAGCTTTTTGATTTTGGTTTCGGAGTTGGTTTGCGGAATCTCTTCACGCAGACGGCCAATCTCGTGCTCCAGGTCGATAGCGTGCAGCAGTTCGCGGACAGCCTCGGCACCCATGCGGGCATCGAAATCGTCGCCGAACTCTTCCAGCGCTTCGAAGTACTGCTCGTCGTTCAGCAGCTGACCTTTTTCAAGGGTGGTCATGCCTGGGTCGATAACGACGTAGCTCTCGAAGTAGAGAACGCGCTCGATATCACGCAGGGTCATGTCCATCAGCAAGCCGATACGGGACGGCAGCGATTTCAGGAACCAGATGTGGGCAACCGGCGAGGCCAGTTCGATGTGGGCCATACGCTCACGACGAACTTTTGCCAGCGCGACTTCAACGCCGCACTTCTCACAGATCACACCGCGGTGCTTCAAGCGCTTGTACTTACCGCACAGGCACTCGTAATCCTTTACCGGGCCAAAGATCTTGGCGCAGAACAGGCCGTCACGCTCAGGTTTGAACGTACGGTAGTTGATGGTTTCCGGCTTTTTAACTTCACCGAACGACCACGAACGGATCATCTCAGGCGATGCCAATCCGATACGGATGGCGTCGAACTCTTCGACTTGACCCTGGTTTTTCAGCAAATTCAGTAGGTCTTTCAAGGCCTTTCCTCCTGGCGGAGCAGAGAGCGGGCAATCCTGCCCCGCTCTCGATTCGCGTCACGTGTTATTCGGTTTCCAGATCGATATCGATGCCGAGGGAACGAATTTCCTTGATCAACACGTTGAAGGACTCGGGCATGCCCGGCTCCATACGGTGATCGCCGTCCACGATGTTTTTGTACATCTTGGTACGGCCGTTCACATCGTCCGACTTCACTGTGAGCATTTCTTGCAGAGTGTAAGCAGCACCGTATGCTTCCAGTGCCCAGACCTCCATCTCCCCGAAACGCTGACCACCGAACTGCGCCTTACCACCCAGCGGCTGCTGGGTAACCAGGCTGTACGAACCGGTAGAACGAGCGTGCATCTTGTCGTCTACCAAGTGGTTCAGCTTCAGCATGTACATGTAGCCAACGGTAACCGGGCGCTCGAACTTGTTGCCGGTACGGCCATCGGTCAGCTGCATCTGGCCGCTTTCTGGCAGGTCCGCCAGTTTCAGCATGGCCTTGATTTCGCTTTCCTTGGCGCCGTCGAACACTGGAGTGGCCATCGGAACGCCGCCACGCAGGTTTTGAGCCAGATCCAGGATTTCCTGGTCCGAGAAGTCATCGAGGCTTTCCTGACGACCGCCGATCTCGTTGTAGATCTCGTGCAGGAATTTACGCAGCTCGGCAACTTTACGCTGCTCTTCAACCATACGATTGATCTTCTCGCCCAAACCTTTGGCTGCGAGGCCGAGGTGGGTTTCAAGGATCTGACCGACGTTCATACGCGAAGGTACGCCCAACGGGTTGAGGACAACGTCGACCGGGGTGCCATTGGCATCGTGCGGCATGTCTTCAACCGGCATGATCACGGAGACCACACCTTTGTTACCGTGACGACCGGCCATCTTGTCGCCCGGCTGGATGCGACGACGGATTGCCAGGTAAACCTTGACGATTTTCAGCACGCCTGGAGCCAGGTCATCGCCCTGCTGCAGTTTGCGCTTCTTGTCTTCGAACTTGTCGTCCAGCAGACGGCGACGATCAACGATGTAGGCCTGAGCCTTCTCGAGCTGCTCGTTCAGAGCATCTTCAGCCATGCGCAGTTTGAACCACTGGCCGTGCTCAAGACCGTCGAGTACTTCGTCGGTGATGTCCTGGCCTTTCTTCAGACCGGCACCGCCTTCGGCTTTGTGGCCGACCAGGGCGGAACGCAGACGTTCGAAAGTAGCACCTTCAACGATACGGAACTCTTCGTTCAAGTCCTTGCGGATCTCGTCCAGCTGAGACTTCTCGATCGACAGTGCACGCGCATCGCGCTCAACGCCGTCACGGGTGAAGACCTGTACGTCGATGACAGTACCCTTGGTACCGGTAGGTACACGCAGGGAGGTGTCTTTAACGTCGCTGGCTTTTTCACCGAAGATCGCACGCAGCAGTTTTTCTTCCGGAGTCAGTTGGGTCTCGCCTTTCGGAGTGACCTTACCCACCAGGATGTCGCCTGCGCCTACTTCAGCACCCACGTAAACGATACCGGCTTCGTCCAGCTTGTTCAGTGCGGCTTCACCCACGTTCGGGATGTCCGCAGTGATTTCCTCTGGGCCAAGCTTGGTGTCACGGGCCACACAGGTCAGTTCCTGAATGTGGATCGTGGTGAAACGATCTTCCTGAACAACGCGTTCCGACAGGCAGATGGAGTCTTCGAAGTTGAAGCCGTTCCATGCCATGAAGGCGATGCGCATGTTCTGACCCAGCGCCAGTTCACCCATGTCGGTGGACGGGCCGTCGGCCATGATGTCGCTACGCTGAACCCGATCACCTTTACGCACCAGCGGACGCTGGTTGATGCAGGTGTTCTGGTTGGAGCGGGTGTACTTGGTCAGGTTGTAGATGTCGACACCGGCTTCACCGGTTTCAACTTCGTCATCGGCAACACGAACCACGATACGGCTGGCATCGACGGAATCGATCACGCCGCCACGACGAGCCACGACGCAAACGCCGGAGTCACGGGCTACGTTACGCTCCATGCCGGTACCTACCAGCGGCTTGTCAGCACGCAGGGTCGGTACAGCTTGACGCTGCATGTTCGAACCCATCAACGCACGGTTGGCGTCGTCGTGCTCGAGGAACGGAATCAGCGACGCAGCAACCGAAACTACCTGCTTCGGCGATACGTCCATCAAGGTGACGTCTTCCGGCGCCTTGACGGTGAATTCGTTCAAGTGACGAACAGCTACCAGCTCGTCGATCAGGACTTTCTTGTCGTTCATCGTGGCCGAAGCCTGAGCGATCACGTGATCAGCTTCTTCGATGGCGGACAGGAACACGATCTCGTCGGTGACCAGAGCGTCTTTCACCACACGGTACGGGCTCTCGAGGAAGCCGTACTGGTTGGTGCGCGCATAGGCAGCCAGGGAGTTGATCAGACCGATGTTCGGACCTTCCGGCGTTTCGATCGGGCAAACACGACCGTAGTGAGTCGGGTGTACGTCACGAACTTCAAAGCCGGCACGCTCACGAGTCAAACCGCCAGGGCCGAGTGCAGAAACACGGCGCTTGTGGGTGATCTCGGACAACGGGTTGTTCTGGTCCATGAACTGCGACAGCTGGCTCGAACCGAAGAACTCTTTCACCGCCGCAGCCACTGGCTTGGCGTTGATCAGATCCTGCGGCATCAGGCCTTCGCTTTCTGCCATCGACAGACGCTCTTTGACCGCACGCTCAACACGCACCAGGCCAACGCGGAACTGGTTCTCGGCCATTTCGCCTACGCAGCGAACACGACGGTTACCCAGGTGGTCGATATCATCGACGATGCCTTTACCGTTACGGATGTCGACCAGAGTCTTCAGAACCGCGACGATGTCTTCTTTGCACAGCACGCCCGAACCTTCGATCTCGGTACGACCGATACGACGGTTGAACTTCATCCGGCCGACCGCAGACAGGTCATAGCGCTCAGGGCTGAAGAACAGGTTGTTGAACAGAGTCTCGGCAGCGTCTTTGGTTGGCGGCTCGCCAGGACGCATCATGCGATAGATCTCGACCAGCGCTTCCAGTTGGTTGCTGGTGGAGTCGATCTTCAGCGTATCGGAGACGAACGGACCGCAGTCGATGTCGTTGGTGTACAGAGTTTCGATGCGAACAACGCCGGCCTTGGCGATTTTCGCCAGGATCTCGGTGTTCAGCTCGGTGTTGCACTCTGCCAGGATTTCGCCGGTAGCCGGGTGCACGATGACCTTCGCGGTAGTGCGACCCAGGACGTAGTCCAGTGGCACTTCCAGCTCTTTGATCCCGGCCTTTTCCAGCTGGTTGATGTGGCGAGCGGTGATACGACGACCTTGCTCGACAATAACCTTGCCTTTGTCGTCCTGGATGTCCAGAACCGCGATTTCACCGCGCAGACGCTGAGGTACCAGTTCCAGGCTCAGGTTCTCGCCTTTCACATGGAACACGTTGGTGGTGTAGAACGCGTCCAGCACTTCCTCGGTGGTATAGCCGAGCGCGCGCAGCAGTACCGATGCAGGCAGCTTGCGACGACGGTCGATACGCACGAACACGCAGTCTTTCGGGTCGAACTCGAAGTCCAGCCACGAACCGCGGTAAGGAATGATGCGCGCGGAGTACAGCAGTTTACCGGAGCTGTGCGTCTTGCCACGGTCGTGGTCGAAGAACACGCCCGGGGAACGGTGCAGCTGGGAAACGATTACACGCTCGGTACCGTTGATTACGAAGGTACCGTTCTCAGTCATCAGGGGGATTTCACCCATGTAGACTTCTTGCTCTTTGATGTCCTTGATCGCTTTGTTCGACGATTCTTTGTCGAAAATGATCAGGCGCACTTTTACCCGCAAAGGTACGGCGTAAGTTACACCGCGCAATACGCATTCTTTGACATCAAATGCCGGTTCGCCCAGACGATATCCGACGTACTCCAGCGCAGCATTGCCGGAGTAGCTGATGATCGGGAAAACGGATTTGAAGGCCGCATGCAGGCCCACGTCGCGGAACTGATCTTTAGTCGCTCCCGCTTGCAAGAATTCACGATACGAATCCAGCTGGATGGCCAGGAGGTACGGCACATCCATGACGTCCGGCAACTTGCTAAAGTCCTTGCGGATACGTTTTTTCTCAGTATATGAGTAAGCCATCAGCGTTCCCCAGCTTGGTCACCTGCTTGTTTGGCCCCTCCCGACGGGAGCAGCCAGAAAATCGTGCAAACCCCATGGTTTGCGCCACCGCATCGGGTGGTTACAGCACGTTATCAGCACCGACCCAGTCGGCTGCCAATAACGGAAAAAGGCCGGTGGCAAGAGCCACCAGCCATCAGCCTGTCGCTTAACGCTCGGGCTGGAGGAGCAAAGTCGATGCTTACTTCAGCTCGACTTTAGCGCCTGCTTCTTCCAGAGCTGCTTTGGCTTTGTCAGCTGCGTCTTTGGCAACAGCTTCCAGAACCATGGCAGGAGCGCCGTCAACTACAGCCTTGGCTTCTTTCAGGCCCAGACCGGTCAGTTCACGTACTGCCTTGATCACGTTAACTTTCTTCTCGCCAGCTTCGGTCAGCATGACGTTGAATTCAGTTTGCTCTTCAACAACGGCAGCAGCAGCAGCTGGACCAGCCGATGCAGCAGCAGCAGTAACGCCGAATTTTTCTTCGAAAGCTTTGATCAGCTCAACAACTTCCATTACGGACATGTTGCCAACTGCTTCAAGGATATCGTTCTGAGAGATAGACATGAATCTAATTCCTGATATTGGGGACGGCCTACGCGACCATCGAAAAAAACAAAAAACGCGAGAAGTTGACGAGCCTTAGGCTGCAGCAGCTTCTTTCTGGTCGCGAATTGCCGCCAGAGTACGAGCCAATTTGCTGGTAGCGCCTTGAATCACGCTCATCAGCTGAGAAATTGCTTCGTCACGGGTCGGCAGAGTTGCCAGTACGTCGATTTGGTTAGCTGCGAGGAACTTGCCCTCGAACGCAGCTGCCTTGATCTCGAACTTGTCCTGACCCTTTGCGAACTCTTTGAAGATCCGGGCAGCAGCGCCTGGATGTTCCTTGGAGAATGCAATCAGGGTAGGGCCGGTGAACACGTCGTTGAGGACACTGAATTCAGTGTCAGCAACAGCGCGCTTGAGCAGGGTGTTACGTACAACACGTACGTAAACGCCAGCTTCACGAGCCTCTTTACGGAGTCCGGTCATCGCGCCTACTGTTACGCCACGGGCATCAGCCACGACAGCGGACAGAGCGACTTTGGCAGCCTCGTTGACTTCAGCGACGATGGCCTTCTTGTCTTCGAGTTTAATTGCCACGGGTTTAACTCCTGCTTGTTACCGTTTCATCTGGTCGAAACCGGATGTCGTTTTGGTGTCTGATTCGGTAAGGAACCGGGAGCACCATCTGCGTAGGCTTGTGGTTTAAGACTTGCGTCGCCTACGGTCTTGGATAGCCCCCGCCAGGCAGGGACCCCAATTTTTTCAATTGGCGCAATCGCTTGCGCCAATCTGTGTCTTACGCGTCGAGCGAGCTTTGGTCGATGACCAGACCTGGGCCCATAGTGGTGCTCAGGGTAACGCGCTTGACGTAAATGCCTTTCGAGGAAGCTGGCTTGATACGCTTCAGATCAGCGATCAGGGCTTCAACGTTTTCCTTCAGCTTGACGGCGTCGAAGCCGATCTTGCCAACGGAAGTGTGAATGATGCCGTTTTTGTCGGTGCGATAACGAACCTGACCAGCCTTGGCGTTTTTAACCGCGGTAGCTACGTCTGGAGTTACGGTGCCGACTTTAGGGTTAGGCATCAGGCCACGTGGACCGAGGATCTGACCCAACTGACCCACAACGCGCATTGCATCCGGGGAGGCAATAACTACGTCATAGTTCAGGTCGCCGCCTTTCATTTCGGCAGCCAGGTCGTCCATGCCTACACGGTCAGCGCCGGCAGCCAGAGCGGCTTCAGCAGCTGGACCCTGGGTGAACACAGCAACGCGAACGGTCTTGCCAGTGCCGTGTGGCAGCACAGTAGCGCTACGAACAACCTGGTCGGATTTACGCGGGTCAACACCCAGGTTCACAGCAACGTCAAACGACTCGCTGAACTTGACAGTCGACAGCTCAGCCAGCAGGGCAGCAGCGTCTACAAAGTTGTAGGACTTGCCTGCTTCGATTTTGCCGGCGATAGCCTTTTGACGCTTGGTCAGCTTAGCCATTACACACCCTCCACGTTAAGGCCCATGCTACGAGCAGAACCGGCGATGGTACGCACGGCTGCTTCCATATCAGCTGCAGTCAGATCCGCGTTTTTGGTTTTCGCGATTTCTTCCAGCTGAGCACGAGTTACAGTGCCAACCTTAACGGTGTTCGGACGAGCGGAACCGCTGGTCAGACCGGCCGCCTTCTTCAGCAGAACCGAAGCAGGGGTGGATTTGGTTTCGAAAGTGAAGCTACGGTCGCTGTAGACAGTGATGATCACTGGAGTCGGCAGACCTGGCTCAAGACCCTGAGTACGGGCGTTGAAAGCCTTGCAGAATTCCATGATGTTCACGCCGTGCTGACCCAGAGCAGGACCAACAGGTGGGCTTGGGTTAGCCTGAGCGGCCTTCACTTGCAGCTTGATGTAAGCGGTAATCTTCTTGGCCATGAGGCACTCCAATTACGGGTTCAAACGCCTCGAAAGGCTCCCCGGTTACTTGCGCGTTTATCCCAGTGACGACAAAACCCCACAGCCTAAGGCTGCGGGGTTGGGATGCTTGCTCAGCTAGACCTTCTCGACCTGACTGAACTCCAACTCTACCGGAGTAGAGCGTCCGAAAATGAGCACCGCGACCTGGATCCGGCTCTTCTCGTAGTTAACCTCTTCGACCGTGCCAGTGAAATCGGCAAACGGACCGTCGTTAACACGTACCGACTCGCCCGGCTCGAACAAGGTCTTCGGCTTAGGCTTATCGCTACCGTCAGCGACGCGTCGCAGAATCGCTTCCGCTTCTTTATCAGTAATCGGTGCCGGCTTATCAGCAGTACCGCCAATAAAACCCATCACCCGAGGAGTATCCTTGACCAAGTGCCAGGTACCCTCGTTCATATCCATCTGGACCAGCACATAGCCAGGGAAGAACTTGCGCTCGCTTTTGCGCTTCTGGCCGTTACGCATCTCAACCACTTCTTCAGTGGGAACCAGAATCTCGCCGAAGCCATCTTCCATGCCAGCCAGCTTTACACGCTCGATCAACGAACGCATGACATGCTTCTCGTAACCCGAGTAAGCATGCACAACATACCAACGCTTAGCCACGGGACACCCTTAGCCGACAATCAAGGAGACAAGCCAGCCGAGCAGGGAATCAAGACCCCACAACAGCAACGCCATAACCAGGACAACAGCCACAACGATCAACGTGGTCTGCGTGGTTTCTTGGCGAGTTGGCCATACGACTTTACGAATCTCGGTACGCGCTTCCTTTACCAGTACAAAGAAAGACTTGCCCTTAACTGTCTGCAGGCCTACAAAGGCAGCTACAGCAGCAATCACAAGCAATGCGAGTACGCGGTACAGGATCGGCGAAGCAGAGTAATACTGATTACCAACAACGCCAACAACCACCAAAGCGACTACCACTAGCCACTTGAGCAGATCGAAGCGAGAGCCTTGAGCTTCAGCTTTAGGAGTCATCTATGAAGATCCTGTGAAAAGAAAGCCAGACACACCGAGTGAATCTGGCAGGTCAGGAGGGAATCGAACCCCCAACCTACGGTTTTGGAGACCGTCGCTCTGCCAATTGAGCTACTGACCTAAAACAAAATCAGGCCGACCATTATGCCGGCCCGAAGAAGACTTTACAACATTTTAACTCTGCGACCCAGGTGACGGCTTCCACACAAGCTAGCTAAAAAACCTTGCGAAGCAACCGACTGCAACCTGAAGCCCTTAAAACAAAGGCAGATATTTTCATATCTGCCTTGTTATATGGAGCTCTTGAGCGGATTTGAACCGCTGACCTCACCCTTACCAAGGGTGTGCTCTACCAACTGAGCTACAAGAGCGAAACACTGTGCAAAACCTGTAAACTTGGAGCGGGTAGCGGGAATCGAACCCGCATCATCAGCTTGGAAGGCTGAGGTTCTACCACTAAACTATACCCGCGAGGCTTGCAGCTCTCGCTAAAAATGGTGGAGGGGGAAGGATTCGAACCTTCGAAGTCGTAGACGTCAGATTTACAGTCTGATCCCTTTGGCCGCTCGGGAACCCCTCCTAAGCGAGTCGGCATTCTACATCATGCCAGCCTTCTGTCAAGCATTTTTCTCATTAAAAACCTGAGGTTAGCTGCGTTGACCTCGCTCCACGCCGTTGACCGTTTCCGGTGTTCGCTGTGGAGCGGGCGCCATTCTATGCAAACTATTCGAAGGGTGCAACCCCCTCGCAAGGCATTATTTTATGTTTTAACTCATTGAATTCTTTAGAAAGGTTTATCAGCTGCAGATCATCCAGCCAGCGCCGGCTCTCCGGGGCCACGCGCAACCAATAACCCGCTGATTCAGCGCTACCTCGAGGCAAGGCCTGAAACCTGACCTCCATACCTGTCAGTCTTCGTTCAAGCCCCTGAGCAACATCCTGGCGCGCAAAACCACCTACATAAAGACAGTTTGAGTCCACCTGGACCGCTTTCTCTTTCTCTTTCTCTTTATCTTTAGACGCGACTTCGGTCTCGCTCAACAGCCGGATATCGTGCTGCGACCCTCGATACAAACTCAAAGGCGTTACGTCCTTCGCGCGCAGCGGAGCCTCTTGTTGATGCCAAATGTAATAAAACACATTGAGAACAAGCAGCAGCAAAAACAACCAACGCATAAGTACCTCAGGCTAAAGGGCACGCCATCGCCAAACCGACAAACACCAGATCCGGAACCACCCTGGCTTCAGGCACCACTTCGGAGACCAGAGCTGCATCACCACCCGTTAGGAAAACCGCATAATCGTCACCCCAACGCTCCCGCGCCAGTCCGAGCTGCGTCAACACGAACCCCCGCAGCATCAACAGGCAACCGCGCTCGACAGCCTCAACCGTTGTACGCCCTGGCTCGAGACTTTCCAATGCACGTTCAGCCGCAAGATCACCGTAACGAATTTTGCGAGTATGCGTGCGAAGTTGATTTCGCATCAATGGCATACCGGGGCATATGAACCCACCGAGATGCCCCCCATCCGCCGCAACGAAATCGGCTGTGACCGCAGTACCGAAATCCAACACAAGGCACGCCCCAGCCGCCAAATGAAACCCTCCAAGCAGGGCGAGCCAGCGGTCGAGACCCAGCTTCTCGAACTCTTCATAACCGTTTCGAACGCCGGACATTTCCCGGGCAGGCGAAGCACAAACGACCGATACGCCGAAGAATTGCTTCAAGAGAGAGACCAACAGCCCGGTCTCCTCTTGAGTCCTCACGCTGACCAGCCGACAGTGCTTGAGAGCCAGTCCCTCGAGTAGATTCAAGTCCGCGAGCAAAGCAAGATCCGAATCAACAACCCCGCCACCCACCACCACCCGGGCATTCGATTCGAGCACACGCCACTTGATAAAACTGTTTCCGCAGTCGAGCTCAAGAATCATTGCGCAACCTCAGGCTCAGCTCACCGCCACTAAAGACTTTTTCCACACCACCTACCTTCAAGCGCAGAGCCCCCTGATTATCGATCCCCAGCACCTCGCCATCTATTTGATTTACGCCCGCAATCAATGACACAGCGCGCCCCTGCCACAAGTGATGCTGCTCCCACTCAGCCTGGATGGAAGAAAAGCCTGTGGCCTGATGGCGAGCAAGGTACCTCTGCAGCATCACACCTAGTGTTGCCACCAACTGATTTCGATCAAACATCTTGCCGGACTCCAGTCGCATGGACGTCCATTGCTGATCAACCTCATCGGTCATTTGCATGTTTACATTAATCCCAACACCCAGCACCACATGACAGACATCAGCTGGATCGCCTACCAACTCAAGCAGGATACCGGCAATCTTCTTTTGACCTACCAGAACATCGTTCGGCCACTTCAAACCCGCCTCGGAAACACCAAGCTCACGCAACGCCTGCATGACAGCAAGCCCAACGACAAGACTCAACCCCTCCAGCTGACGCATCCCGCCTTCGATGCGCAGCACCAGGCTAAAGTAAACATTCTCCGCAAATGGACTGACCCACTTACGTCCCCGCCGCCCGCGCCCCGCCGTTTGACGCTCGGCAAGCACCAGAAAGGGCGCGACCTGGAGACGCTCTATCGCTCTCAGAGCCTCGGCATTTGTGGAATCAATTGAATCGAAGACCAGAACAGGCCACTCGCAAGATGGGGCAAGTCTCGCTATCTCAGCAGGATCAAGCAGCGTCAATGGCGCTGCCAATTGATAACCCCGCCCTCGAACTTTATGAATGGACAAACCCAGCTCAGCTTCCAAGTGCTGAAGCTGCTTCCACACAGCACTGCGACTAACACCCAAGGCAGCACCAAGCGCTTGACCTGAATGGAATCGGCCATCTTTAAGAAGCTTTAACAACGTCAGCATGCAAGTCTCGCCTCACAATGAGGCCCGCATGATAGCCACGCCCCGAGCAAATGCATAGAAATCAAGGGAGACGGATTTTCCTGCGGACAAAACAAAACCCCAACTGCTTTCGCAATTGGGGTTTCGGAATT
>NZ_RCOB01000168.1:0-208501 GCF_004307665.1 Pseudomonas sp. Sample_16 | reverse complement strand
TACTGGTACTGGACGTGGACAACCGCGGCCGTATCAAGCTGTCCATCAAAGACGTGGCAGCTGCCAAGGCTTCGGGCGTTTAATCAGCCCTTCAGCCTGATGGCTTCAACGTTGTAGAAAATGCCCCGCAGTGAAAGCTGTGGGGCATTTTTTTGTCCGCAGAAAATTGAAGCGACTTGGAAGTTGCCTGACCCTAAAGTCAGTGCTAGGTTTAGCCCACCGCCCGTGTAGCTCAGCCGGTAGAGCAGCGCACTCGTAACGCGAAGGTCGCAGGTTCGATTCCTGTCTCGGGCACCAGCGACACTCTGTTTTCAGATGATCCCGAATGGTTCTGAAGGCCAGACAAACCGCGCTTCATACGGTTTTTTGCGTCAGAGAGATCCTTGATGATCCAGATCCATCTTCCATTCCCCAGATCAGCGAGAACGCCATGACCGTTAAAGAGTTGACCCAAGAAGCCCGCCACGAAGAAGCGCTCAAGAAATACTTGATCGACTCACCCCAGTTAGCCGATGAGATCAAGGACCTGCCCGCCGACGATCAGAAAGATCAGATCCAGTGGGCGTTCGAGGATGAGGCGGAGGCCCAGGGCCTGCAGCCTTGGGAGTTGACGCTCAAGTACACCTGCACCCCGCAAGAGTTCGAGGCCAAGCGCCTGGAGCTGCATAAGGAAGCTGCCGAAGTGTTGGGCGTCGAGTGGGAAGAGTACTGCGAGATGAATAATCTGGTGGTTTGACACTCATGTAGGAGCGAGCCTGCTCGCTCCTACAGTTCGATGTGATCAGAGACTCAAGCGCATCGACAGATCCACCGCTTTCACATCCTTGGTCATCGCACCAATCGAGATGTAATCCACGCCGGTTTCGGCGATCGGCAGCAGCGTGCTTTCATTGATCCCGCCGCTGGCCTCCAGTTTTGCCTTGCCGCCGTTCAGGCGCACGGCTTCGCGCATGTCATCCAGGCTCAGTTCGTCGAGCATGATGATGTCTGCCCCGGCCGCCAGGGCTTCTTTGAGCTCATCCAGGCTTTCTACCTCAATCTCTACCGGTTTGCCCGGCGCGATCTTGTGCGCGGCGGCAATGGCCTGCGGAATGCCGCCACAAGCAGCAATATGGTTTTCCTTGATCAGGAAGGCGTCATACAGGCCGATGCGGTGGTTGTGGCAACCGCCGCAGGTCACGGCGTACTTTTGCGCCAGACGCAGTCCCGGCAGGGTTTTGCGGGTGTCGAGCAGCTTGACCTGGGTTTCGCCAACGAAGTCCGCCAGGTACTGCGCGCGAGTGGCCACACCGGACAGCATTTGCAGGAAGTTCAGCGCGCTGCGTTCGCCGGTCAGCAGCGAGCGCGCCGGACCTTCGAGGTGGAACAGCGCCTGATTGGGTTTCACCCGCTCGCCATCGGCGACTTGCCAATGCACTGCGACCCGTGGGTCCAGTTGCCGGAAAACCGCGTCGACCCAAGCGGTGCCAGCAATGACGGCAGCGTCGCGAGTAATGATGGTGGCTTTGGCCAGGCGTTCGGCCGGGATCAGCTGCGCGGTGATGTCGCCGCTGCCGATGTCTTCGAGCAACGCGCGGCGCACGTTGGCTTCGATTTCGGCGTTCAGATCGGCGAGACGTAGATTCGGCATAACGGACTCCACAAACAAAGTGGTCCGATTATAGGGCCATGCCGCGGAGCAACCCAAGGCGTGCGAAAGATTGTCGGCGCTGCGAAACATGCATTTGGTCGATTCCCGCAAGCAAATACCGCCCGTACTGGTCTGTATTTCCATGGAGGAACACGGGTCGCTGGTACCCGGGTGGTTTTTTGCAAGATAATCGCGCCTTGCAATTGACGTCATGACTTTGACGATTCGTGGAATCATTGTTTCAGGGGGACCGGGATGCACAACGACGGGAATGTAGTGCCTTTGCACAAGGCGCCTACCGATCTGGCGATTCATACGCCGCTCACCCGCCTGCCTGTGATTCTGCTTCAGGTTCGCGACAAGGCTGTGCTGCAGCTCAGGAGAGGCCTGCAGGCACTGTTTGACAATGCGGACGACACACTTTTTGAAATGACGGATCGGGCTCGAGATAGCATCGAGCAGAACATTTACTTCCAGGCCATGCGCGATTTGCGCCTCAAGCGCAAAAATATCGAGCGGCTTTTTTTCGATCAGATCTTCGAGGCATTTGCTCGTCTTTCCCGCTACGACGTAACACCTGTGAACGGCTCCATGGCGCTGTCGGCCGGCGCTTCGTTTGCGCAGCCCGGCGACGAGCTGGAGCGCACAGTCGCGGTAGAAGCGATGGTCAATAAAATACTGGATCGTGACGGTTTGGCGCTCGACCAGCTCACCGCACGCCTCAGTACGCTGTTGGGCAAGACGCTGATTGAAAGGCACAACCCTTTGGGGCCGACGTTGCTGTGTGAGTTTTTCCTGCAGGCCGGGCGCAATCTCGGGGTAGAGATCAAGGTCAAGTTGATTATCCTCAAATTATTCGAGCGCTATGTGCTCAACGATGCTGACCAGCTCTATGGTGAAGCCAACCAGTTGTTGGTAGTCATGGGCGTGCTGCCCGATCTCCAGCCCGTCCCGGCGCGAACGATTGCTACGTCTGTCGAAACGCCTGTGGCCGTTGAGTCGCAAGTGTCAGCACTCGACGACAGCCTGCCACCGGTGTTTCTGCCATTGCAGCACCTGTTGTCCCAGGTGCGCGGCCGTTTCACGCCAATCCTCGAAGCAAGCGCGCCCGCACAGCCGATTTCCTCAAGGGACCTGTTGCGGCTGCTTTCGTACTTGCAGCAATACGTGCCGACGCACGCCAGCCAGGACGATTTCGATCTGCGCAATCAGCTGGGACAGTTGCTGACTCGCGTCAGTGTCAAAAGCGGCAAGTCGCGCGTGGTGGGGGTGGCGGATGAAGATGTCATCAACCTGATCGCCATGCTGTTCGAGTGCATCCGCCACGACCGCGACTTGCCGCAGAGCCTCAAGGCGTTGGTTGGCCAGTTGCAAATCCCGATGGTCAAGGTGGCGGTTCTGGACAAGCGTTTTTTCAGTCGCGGCGATCACCCGGCCAGGCGTCTGCTCAATGAAATAGCCAGTGCCACGCTCGGCTGGAGCAGCTGCGACGATGTTCAGCGCGATAGCCTGTACTTGCGCATCGAGCAGGTGGTGAAGCGGTTGTTGAATGACTTCGTCGATGACCCGGCGATTTTTTCCGATCTGCTGGCTGACTTCCTGGCGTTCATCGCCGATGAGCGGCGTCGCAGTGAATTGCTGGAGCAACGCACCCGCGACGCTGAAGAAGGCCGGGCGAAAGCTGCGCTGGCCCGTCAACATGTCGAACAGGCTTTGAATCTGGCCTTGTTGGGCAAAAGTTTGCCGCGCAGCGTGGTGCTGTTTGTTCAGGACGCCTGGAGCAAAGTGTTGCTGCTGACCTTTCTCAAGCATGGTCATCAATCGACGCAGTGGCATGCGGCTGTGCAGACCATGGAGCAGTTGGTCTGGAGCGTTCAGTGCCATGACGAACCGGACGCGCGTTCGCGCTTGCTGGCGCTGGTGCCGGGCTTGCTCAAGGCGTTGCGCGAAGGCCTGAGTGGTTCGACGTTCGATCCGTTCGCCACCAGTGAGTTTTTCAGTGAGCTGGAAGGTTTGCATGTTCAGTTGTTCGAGCCTGAGGCTCATGCGCCAAAGGACGCGCCGGAGTTGGTTCAGGTGCTCGAAGCAATGGTCTTGCAGTCAGCCGATGAAGGACCGGTACAGGCCACTGCGGTGCCTTTGTCGGCCGATGATATCGGGCTGTGGCACGTGGACCAGTTGCGCCTTGGTGGCTGGGTCGAGTTCCAGGAGGATCAGGACAATACGCTGCGCTGCAAGCTGGCAGCGATTATCGACGTCACGGGCCATTACATTTTCGTCAACCGCACTGGCATGAAGGTGCTGGAGCACAGCCGTGCGAGCCTGGCCCTGGAGTTTCGTCGCGGTACGGTGCGTACGCTCGATGACACCTTGCTGTTTGATCGGGCGCTGGAGACGGTGATCAGCAATCTGCGACGCCTTGAGCGCGGCAAGTGATCGCATCCCGGGGGGCTATCGCGGCATACTGACGGCCAACACACTTGTCGTTGAAGGAATCGGTATGCAGTTGGACCCCGCGAGCGGTTGGTGTCAGGACGTGCGTTTGTGCCCCTCGCCCAACTTCAATGCGCGCCCCGAGGGCGAAATTTCCCTGCTGGTGATCCATAACATCAGCCTGCCGCCGGCACAGTTCGCCACGGGCAAGGTGCAGGCCTTTTTCCAGAATCGTCTGGATGTCACGGAGCATCCCTACTTTGAGGGGATTGCCGATCTGCGGGTGTCCGCACATTTTCTGATTGAGCGTGACGGTACTGTTACCCAGTTTGTTTCTTGTCTTGAGCGCGCCTGGCACGCTGGCGTTTCGAATTTCGAGGGGCGGGAAACCTGTAACGATTTTTCCGTGGGCATTGAATTGGAAGGCACGGATGATCTGCCATTCACCGATGCTCAGTATGATGCGTTGACCGGGCTGACTCGGCAGTTGCAAGCGGCGTTCCCGGCGATCACTGCACAGCGGATCTGTGGGCATAGCGACATCGCCCCCGGGCGCAAGACGGATCCGGGGCCGGCGTTCGACTGGGCACGCTATCGCGCAGCCCTGGCAAAAGAGGAAGGACAATGAGTTTTCTGGTGTTGCTGTTGGCGGTCTGGATCGAGAAGTTTTCGGCCCTGCGCCATCGGGTTCAACGCGATGGCGGCTGGGTTCGCGAGCTGCACAAGCTTGAGCTCAGCCCGCGTCTGGTGCAGCGTCCATGGCTGGTACTAGCGGTGCTGGTGCTGTTTCCCGTTGCGCTACTGGGCCTGCTGCTGGTGGTGATTGACCCGGTGGCTTACGGTCTGCTGGCCTTGCCGGTACACCTGTTGGTGGTTATCTACAGCCTGGGGCGCGGAGATCTGCTGGCCGGTCTTGGGCCGTTTCGCGATGCCTGGCGTCGAGAAGACCTGCAAGCGGCGGCCCATGTCGCCAAGCGCGATCTTGATATCTGCGCCGACAGCGGCGAACAACTGCTGGAGCGGGTTGAAGGGCATTTGCTGTGGGAGGCTTACCAGAGTTTCTTTGCGGTGATTTTCTGGTACTTCCTGTTGGGGCCGGTCGCCGCCTTGAGCTACCGCCTGCTGGCCCTGGCTGAAGAGCACGGGCAAAACCCGGCCGTGGTCGAGCGCGCAGGGCAATTGCGTCACGCATTCGATTGGGTGCCGGTGCGCTTGCTGGCCGCGAGCTTTGCCCTGGTCGGCAATTTTGTTGCTGTCAGCCGGGTGATGTTGCACGAATTGCTGAACTGGAACATCAGCGCTGCTCAGTTGATCGAGAAGGCTGGGCGGGTGGCCGCGGAAATTCCTGCACCGGTCGCAGGGCCCGACGGCATCAACAATCTCGACCGGCTCTGGGAGTTACTGCTGCGAGCGGCGGTGCTGTGGTATGCCGGTTTTGCATTGTGGACTGTCTTGCCCTGAAGCGATTGATCCCTGTAGCAAGTGATGCCCGCTGCTACAGGGCTGCGCTGGCCTCTCGTTAACCTTAAGTTACAAAACTTCCTGCCGATTTAAGCTATACAGGGATAGCGCTCAATAGTGGCTATCTGCTGCCTCGCTGCGCCTGCCAATAAAAATAAGAAATCCAAGGGAGACTTCCAGTGAAGAGCTTGCTCTATCCCGCCGTTGCGCTAATGAATCGCCTGAGCTTCGGCATGAAGTTCAGCCTGATCAGCGTCCTGTTCCTGGTGCCAATGTTAGTCACCAATTTCTATCTGGTACGCGATTCCTATCGCGAATTCCAGGGCACCCGGATCGAACTGCAAAGCCTCGACCTGTTGGGCAGTAGCCTGACGCTACGACGCGATCTGGAAACCTTGAACAACCTGGTGCAGATCAATCTTGCCCTCGGCCAGTCCGGCAGGGCCGGGAACATTGAGGCGCAAATCAGCAGCCTGGAAAAAAGCGTGCTGACGCGCCTGCAAGGGTTGACGGCGATGAGCAGCGATCCGGAGCACATTGCGGTGTTCGACGGCAAACGCGATGAGATGGTCGCTGCGTTCAAGGCACAGCAAACGGAAACATCCCTGCAAAGCAAAAGTGCCCTGGCGGGCAAGCTGGTGGGTAATGCCCAGCTTTTCAGCCAACTCATTGCCAGTCAGGCCGGTCTGAGCCTCGACAATCAAAGCGACATGCGCCAACTCAGCGAACTGGTGACCAACGTCACTCCGCGCATCACCCAGATTCTGGGAGACGGCCGTGCGATGGGCGCGGCCTCGCTGGGGCAAGGTTTTCTCAACTCGGCATCGAGCAACCGATTCGATGACCTGTTGGGGCAGATCGAAAAACTCCAGGCCGAGTACGGCTTGAAGTTGCAGGACGCGACAAACTCCAGCAAGGCCGCGGCGCAGACCCTGGCTGCTCAGGCAGACAGCAGCAGAGCCTCGTTGAAAAAAGCCAGCGAGCTGTTCGAAGAAAAGGTGGTGATGGCCGATACACTCGATACGCCATGGCAGGCCTTCTACGACCAGGTCACTGGCTTGATGGATTCGACCTACCAACTCAATGAAGCCACCCTGAAGTTTCTCGGCAACCAGTTGCAGCAGCGTCTGGACCAGAACCGCACACACATGATCCTGCAGGCCGTGGCGCTGTCGGTGGTGTTTGTCCTGATCTTCTATCTCTACGGCGGTTTCTACGCGTCTACCCGCACCACTCTCAAACGCCTGGGTGGGGTCATGGACAAAGTGGCGGCGGGCGACATGACGGTTACCTTCAGCGCCAACAGCCGCGATGAACTCGGAGAGTTGGGCGAGGTGTTCAACGGCACGGTGAAGAAAATCCATGACCTGATCGAGCGCGTCGGGCAGACCGTCAGCGAGGTCGAGCGTCAAGCCGGGCAAGTGGAAAATGTTTCGGCGCAAAGCAACCAGGCGGTGGCCGGGCAGCGCACCCAGATCGAGCAGGTCGCCACGGCGATGAACCAGATGTCCGCCACTTCCCTGGAAGTGGCGCGCAGTGCGGCGGCAGCGGTCAGCAGCGCCCACAGCGTCAACGATGAAACCATCAGCGGGCGCGGCCTTGTGCAGTCTCAGCAAGGCAGCATCGCGGCACTGGCCAGCGAGATTGATCAGTCGGTGTTGGTGATCAATCAACTGGCCAGTGACAGCCAATCCATCAGTCGCGTGCTGGAAGTGATCAAGAGCATTGCCGAGCAGACCAACCTGCTGGCGCTGAACGCTGCGATCGAAGCGGCACGGGCCGGTGAGCAGGGGCGCGGGTTTGCCGTAGTGGCTGACGAAGTCCGGACCCTGGCCAAACGCACCCAGCAATCGACTGAGGAAATCGAGCAGATGATCGCCAAGTTGCACGGCGGTGTCGGTGCGGCGGTCAAGGCGATGGGGGTCAGCCATGAGATGGCGAACGGCACCGTGGGGCAGTCAGAAAAGGTCCAGCTCGCACTGGAAAATATCCTCGGTGCGGTCGGCATGATCGTCGACCAGAACCAGCAGATCGCCGCCGCCGTGGAGCAGCAGACCGCTGTGGCCCACGACATCGACCAGAACATCGTTGAGATCAACCGCGCCGGCGAGCGCACCGCTGAGGGTGCGCACCAGACCGAGGACGCCAGCCGCGCGTTGTCGGCGCAGGTGGTTGAGCTCAAACAGTTGATCAGCGCATTTCGCGTTTAAATCCGCATCGCATGATCGTTCCCACGCTCTGCGTGGGAATGCCTCATCGGACGCTCCGCGTTCGGCTCTGGATGGGGCGCGGAGCGTCCCGGGCTGCATTCCCACGCAGAGTGTGGGAACGATCTGCTTAATGTGTTTACCAGCCGAACAACTCACGGGCATTGGCGGTGCTGGCGGCGGCCAGTTGTGCGGGGCTGATGGTCATGATGTCGGCCAGTGCGGCACAGATTGCCGGCAAATGCGCCGGGCTGTTGCGTTGACCGGGAAACATCGCGGGCGCCATGTCCGGTGAGTCGGTTTCCAGCACCACCGATTCGAGCGGCAATTTTGCCAGCACGCGGTGCATGCGCAGCGCTTGCGGCCAGGTCGCGGCACCGCCCAGGCCCAGCTTGAAGCCGAGCTTGATGTACTCGCGGGCTTCTTCCTGACTGCCGGCGAAGGCGTGGATGATCCCGGCACGTTTCGACTTGAAGCGTTTCAGTGTGGCAATCACCGCCGCGTGACTGCGCCGCACATGAATCAGCGCCGGCAGATTGAAGTCCACCGCCAGTTGCAGTTGCGCCTCGAACAACGCTTGCTGACGCTGGCGATCGAGGGTTTCGATGTAGTAGTCCAGGCCGATTTCACCCACAGCACACAGCTGCCGATGCCCGGCAAGGCGGGTCAGCCAGTCGCCGAGTTGCGTCAGGTGTTCAGGCCGATGATCGTCCAGGTACACCGGGTGCAAGCCGAACGCGGCATGCAGGTCGGGATCGTCTT
The DNA here is from genome assembly GCF_004307665.1 of Pseudomonas sp. Sample_16. NCBI lineage: Bacteria > Pseudomonadati > Pseudomonadota > Gammaproteobacteria > Pseudomonadales > Pseudomonadaceae > Pseudomonas > Pseudomonas sp. Sample_16. The sequence continues at coordinate 200,008 of NZ_RCOB01000168.1, read as the reverse complement.
GCACCAGCTCCCAGACCCGCTGCCAGTTGTCCTGACAAACCCCCAGCACCACCATTTCCCTGACCCCGAGGGCGCGGCTTTCGGCCATCAGTGCCTGACGATCCGCGTCGAAGTCGGGAAAGTCCAGGTGTGTGTGGGTGTCGATCAGGTCCATGGCTCAGTCCTGACGAATACGTTGTTTGAACGTCCGGGCAATGGCCTGCACGCCGGGTTGGTAATCGGATTGCTCGATGGCTGCCAGGGCCAGGGCCAGGGCTTTGTCGGCGATCAACTGATGTTGCTGGGCCATGGCGTTGACCGGCAACGGCAAAAAGTCCAGCAATTGGGTATCGCCGAAAGTGCCGAGGCGCAGTGGGCGGTTTTTCAACGGGAAGTCGTGCAAGGCATCGAACACGCCTTGCAGCAGTACGTAGGAAGTGGTCACCAGCGCTTCGGGAAGATGCCCGACACGCTGAAGTAATTCTTCCATCAACTGTTTACCGCATTCGCGGCTGAACGACTCGCCGTGCTCGATTAGCATTTCACCGTTGTAACCGGCCAGCGCTTCTTTGAAGCCGGCGGCGCGCTCCTGGCTGATGCTCAGCTCGGGACGGGCGCCGATCAGGGCAATCTGTTTGGGCAGCGGGTCGAGCAGGCTTTGCGTCAGGTGCAGGCTGGCTTCGCGGTCGTCACTGATCACCGAGCAGAAATGCTCGGGCTCCATGACCCGGTCGATGGCGATGATCGGCAGGCCCTTGGCCTGTAATTGCCGGTAGCTGTCGTCGCCGGGGGGCAGGCAACTGGCAACGATCAACGCGTCACAGCGCCGGGCGCGGAACAGTTGCAGCAATTGCCGTTCGCTGTCCGGTGCATCGTCGGAACTGGCGATCAGCAGCTGATAGCCGCGAGCCCTCGCGCCCTGTTCCAGCAGTTTGGCGATTCGCGCGTAACTGGGGTTTTCCAGATCCGGCAAAATAAAGCCCAGCGTGCGGGTGTGCCGGCTGCGCAGGCCGGCAGCCTGGGGATTGGGTGTGAAGCCGTGCAATTCGACCACCGCGCGTACGCGCTCGACGGTGGCGCTGCTGATGCGTTGCTGTTCGGCTTTGCCATTGATGACGTAGCTGGCGGTGGTGACGGACACACCGGCCAACTGAGCTATATCACTGAGTTTCAACCCGCAATTCCTTGTTTTCTCGAGCTTGCCTCGACATTTTCGCCAATCCTACCCGATTCGGGCAGTCGACCATCGTCACAACGCATCCGACAAGTTGGGCTTCAACGACGCAACAGAATCGAGTAACGTGCCAATCATTCTAGATTAAACGTTTCAGCAGGCGTATTTTCTGGATTAAATACGCTTTGGCAGGTGCTGCCGCGAAACCGCCAAAGATTGTTTCAAGACAAAAGCCTAAGCTGAATCATTCAAAACAATACCTGGCACCCAAGGTGCCAAAAAGGAGAAAGCATGCTCGAGCTCACCATAGAGCAGATTTCCATGGGCCAGTCGGCTGTGGATAAGGCCGCAGCGTTGCAATTACTGGCCGGACATCTGGTCGCCGATGGCCTGGTTGCCGACGGTTACCTGGCCGGTCTGCAGGCCCGTGAAGCCCAGGGCTCGACCTTTCTCGGTCAAGGTATTGCCATTCCCCACGGTACGCCGCAAACCCGCGATCAGGTATACACCACGGGCGTGCGGCTGATGCAGTTCCCCGACGGCGTTGATTGGGGCGACGGCCAGACCGTTTACCTGGCCATTGGCATCGCTGCCAAATCCGACGAACACCTGCGCCTGTTGCAGCTGCTGACCCGGGCCCTCGGCGAGACCGATCTGGGACAGGCCTTGCGCCGCGCCAGCTCTGCCGAAGCCTTGCTCAAGCTGCTGCAAGGCGCGCCGCAGGAGCTGGCGCTGGATGCACAGATGATTGGCCTGGGCGTTGCCGCTGAAGATTTCGAAGAGCTGGTTTGGCGCGGCGCGCGATTGCTGCGCCAGGCCGACTGCGTGAGCAACGGTTTCTCGGCAGTGTTGCAGCAGGTCGAAGCTCTGCCGCTGGGTGATGGCCTGTGGTGGCTGCACAGCGAGCAAACGGTGAAGCGTCCGGGACTGGCCTTCGTCACCCCGGACAAACCGCTGCGTTACCTCGGCCAACCGCTTAACGGACTGTTTTGCCTGGCCAGTCTGGGCGAGGCCCATCAGGCGTTGCTCGAACGTCTGTGCGCCTTGCTGATAGAAGGTCGAGGCCATGAATTGGGGCGCGCCACCAGCTGCCGTGCGGTGCTGGAAGTGCTCGGTGGTGAACTGCCTGCCGATTGGCCGAGTGCGCGCATTGCGCTGGCGAACGCCCACGGATTGCATGCGCGCCCGGCGAAGATTCTCGCGCAATTGGCAAAAAGTTTTGAAGGCGAGATTCGCATCCGCATCGTCGATGGTCAGGACAGCGCGGTATCGGTCAAGAGTCTGAGCAAATTGCTCAGCCTCGGCGCCCGTCGCGGTCAGGTGCTGGAAATCATCGCCGAGCCCAGTATTGCCGCCGATGCCTTGCCCGCGCTATTGGCTGCCATCGAAGAAGGCCTGGGTGAGGAAGTCGAGCCGCTGCCACCGGTGAGCCAGCCGCGCGAAGAAATCGCTGAAGTGACGCAAGTACTGCTGGCGCCAACCTCCGGGAGTTTGGTGCAGGCTATCGCCGCTGCGCCGGGAATCGCCATCGGCCCGGCGCATATTCAAGTGCTGCAAACCATCGAATACCCGCTGCGCGGTGAATCCGCGGCGACCGAGCGCGAGCGTCTCAAGCAAGCACTGGCCGCGGTACGCCAGGACATTCAGGGCTTGATCGAGCGCAGCAAGGCCAAGGCCATTCGCGAGATTTTCATCACCCACCAGGAAATGCTCGACGACCCTGAGTTGACCGATGAAGTCGACACCCGCCTCAAGCAGGGCGAAAGCGCCGAAGCGGCGTGGATGTCGGTAATCGAAGCTGCGGCCCGGCAGCAGGAAGCCTTGCACGACGCGTTGCTCGCCGAGCGCGCCGCCGATCTGCGCGACATTGGCCGGCGCGTGTTGGCGCAACTGTGCGGAATCGAAACCCCGCACGAGCCGGATCAACCGTACATTCTGGTGATGGACGAAGTCGGCCCTTCCGATGTGGCGCGTCTCGATCCGGCCCGTGTGGCCGGCATTCTTACCGCCCGTGGCGGCGCCACCGCGCACAGCGCCATTGTCGCCCGGGCCCTGGGTATTCCGGCACTGGTCGGCGCCGGCCCTGCAGTGCTGCTGCTGGCGCCCGGCACGCCGTTGTTGCTCGATGGTCAGCGCGGTCGCCTGCACGTGGATGCCGATGTGGCCACTTTGCAGCGCGCAACTGAAGAGCGTGATACCCGTGAGCAACGTCTGAAGGCTGCCGCCGAACAACGCCATCAACCGGCGTTGACGACCGACGGGCATGCGGTGGAGGTGTTTGCCAACATTGGTGAGAGCGCAGGCGTGACCGGCGCGGTGGAGCAGGGCGCCGAAGGCATTGGCCTGTTGCGCACCGAACTGATTTTCATGGCCCACCCGCAAGCGCCGGACGAGGCGACGCAGGAAGCCGAATACCGCCGTGTCCTCGATGGCCTCGCCGGGCGGCCGCTGGTGGTGCGTACGCTGGATGTCGGCGGTGACAAACCGCTGCCTTATTGGCCGATTGCCAAGGAAGAAAACCCGTTCCTCGGCGTGCGCGGCATTCGCCTGACCCTGCAGCGTCCGCAGGTGATGGAAGCGCAGTTGCGCGCCTTGTTGCGCGCCGCCGACAACCGTCCGTTGCGGATCATGTTCCCGATGGTCGGCAGTGTCGATGAGTGGCGTCAGGCGCGAGACATGACCGAACGCCTGCGCCTGGAAATCCCGGTGGCGGACCTGCAACTGGGGATCATGATCGAAGTGCCGTCGGCGGCGTTGTTGGCGCCGGTGCTGGCCAAAGAGGTCGATTTCTTCAGTGTCGGCACCAACGACCTGACGCAATACACCCTGGCCATCGACCGGGGTCATCCGACGCTTTCCGCCCAGGCCGATGGCTTGCATCCGGCGGTGCTGCAACTGATCGATATCACCGTTCGAGCGGCCCATGCCCATGGCAAGTGGGTCGGTGTCTGCGGTGAGTTGGCGGCCGATCCGCTGGCGGTGCCGGTGCTGGTCGGTCTGGGTGTGGATGAGCTCAGCGTCGGTGGTCGCAGCATTGCCGAGGTCAAGGCGCGGATTCGCGAACTCAGCCTCAGCCAGACTCAAATTCTTGCCCGAGAGGCGCTCGCCGTGGGCAGCGCCAATGAAGTGCGCGCACTAGTGGAGGCCCTGTAATGGCCCGGATTCTTACCCTGACCCTCAACCCGGCGCTCGACCTCACCGTCGAGTTGTCGCGCCTGGAGCCCGGTCAGGTCAATCGCAGCGACGCCCTGCACAGCCACGCCGCCGGTAAAGGGGTGAACGTGGCACAGGTGCTGGCGGACTTGGGCCATCAGCTGACGGTCAGTGGTTTTCTCGGTGAAGACAATCTGCAAGCGTTCGAAACCCTGTTTGCCAAACGCGGTTTTGTCGATGCGTTCATCCGTGTTCCCGGCGAGACCCGCAGCAATATCAAACTGGCGGAAAGCGACGGGCGCATCACCGACCTCAATGGTCCGGGACCGATGGTCAGCGCGGCGGCGCAACAGGATTTGCTTGATCGGCTTGACCAGATTGCGCCGGGGCATGACGCCGTCGTCGTCGCGGGCAGTCTGCCGCAGGGTGTCAGCCCGCAGTGGTTGCAGGCGCTGATCGTGCGCTTGAAAAACCTCGGTTTGAAAGTCGCCCTCGACACCAGCGGCGAAGCATTGCGCGCCGCGCTCACGGCCGGCCCGTGGCTGATCAAGCCCAACAGCGAAGAGTTGGCAGAGGTGCTGGGTAGCGAAGCGGTTTCGGTTCTGGCCCAGGCAGAAGCGGCGAACCGTTTGCACGCCCTGGGTATCGAGCATGTGGTGATTTCCCACGGTGCCGACGGCGTGAACTGGTTCAGTGTCGGTTCGGCGCTGCATGCCACGCCACCCAAGGTCAGCGTCGCCAGCACCGTGGGCGCTGGTGATTCCTTGCTGGCCGGCATGCTGCACGGATTGGTCAGTGCCGATACACCTGAGCAAACCTTGCGAACGGCCACGGCAATTGCCGCGATGGCGGTTACCCAGATCGGTTTCGGTATCAGCGATGCGGCGCGCCTGGCGCAGCTCGAACAGGGTGTGCGCGTGCGTCCCCTGACAGAACAATAAGAGGGTTGGTCATGAAGTTAGCCATTGTTACTGCCTGCCCGAACGGCATGGTCACCAGTGTGCTGTGCGCCCGTTTGCTGGACGCAGCAGCCCAGCGCCAGGGTTGGAGCACCAGCGTCGAGATCAGCGATGCGGCGCACCCCGAGCGGCAACTGTCGGCGGCCACACTCGATGCGGCCGAATGGGTGTTGCTGGTCACCAGTGCGCCGGTGGACATGTCGCGATTCGTGGGCAAGCGCATCTACCAGAGCACCCCGGCCCAGGCCCTTCAGGATGTGGAATCAGTGTTGCGCCGCGGGGCTGAAGAAGCTCAGGTTTATTCAGCGCCTGAAGCCGTCGCCGAAGCCGTCGTGGAACCGGCGGGGGCCGCAAATAATGCGCCGCGCCTGGTCGCGGTCACCGCGTGTCCGACCGGTGTCGCGCATACCTTCATGGCCGCCGAAGCATTGCAGCAAGCGGCCAAGCGCTTGGGCTACGACCTGCAAGTGGAAACCCAGGGCTCGGTCGGTGCGCGCAACCCGCTGAGTGCGCAGGCCATCGCCGATGCCGACGTGGTGTTGCTGGCGGCAGACATCGAAGTGGCCACCGAGCGTTTCGCCGGCAAGAAAATCTACCGCTGCGGCACCGGCATTGCGCTCAAGCAAGCCGAAGCGACATTGAACAAGGCCCTCGCCGAAGGCACCCAGGAACGCGCAGCGACGGGTGCCAGCGCCGCGGCCAAAAAAGACAAGACCGGCGTTTACAAGCACCTGTTGACCGGCGTCTCGTTCATGCTGCCGATGGTGGTAGCGGGCGGCTTGATGATCGCCTTGTCCTTCGTGTTCGGCATCACTGCGTTCAAGGAAGAGGGCACGCTGGCGGCGGCGCTGATGCAAATTGGCGGCGACACGGCGTTCAAGCTGATGGTGCCGTTGCTGGCGGGCTACATCGCCTACTCGATTGCTGACCGGCCGGGCCTGGCGCCGGGGATGATCGGTGGACTGTTGGCAAGTACCCTGGGCGCTGGATTCATTGGCGGGATCATCGCCGGTTTTATCGCCGGTTACGCGGCGCAGGCGATCAACCGCTACGCGCGTTTACCGCAAAGCCTCGAGGCGTTGAAACCGATTCTGATCATCCCGTTGCTCGCCAGTTTGTTTACCGGTCTGGTGATGATCTATGTGGTCGGTAAACCGGTGGCGGGGATGCTTGCCGGGCTTACGCATTTTCTCGACAGCATGGGCACCACCAACGCGATTCTCCTCGGCGTGCTGCTGGGCGCGATGATGTGCGTCGACCTCGGCGGACCGATCAACAAAGCCGCTTATGCATTTTCGGTGGGACTGCTGGCGTCGCAGAGTTATGCACCGATGGCCGCGACCATGGCCGCCGGCATGGTGCCGCCGATTGGCCTGGGGATTGCCACGTTCATCGCCCGACGCAAATTCGCCCAGACCGAACGCGAGGCCGGTAAAGCGGCGTTGGTGCTGGGGTTGTGCTTCATCTCCGAAGGGGCGATTCCGTTTGCTGCGAAAGATCCGTTGCGAGTGATTCCGGCGAGCATTGCCGGTGGTGCGCTGACCGGTGCGTTGTCGATGTATTTCGGCTGCAAACTGATGGCGCCCCACGGTGGGTTGTTCGTGATGCTGATTCCGAATGCGATCAATCATGCGTTGCTGTATCTGCTGGCGATTGTCGCCGGGAGTTTGCTGACGGCGGTGGTGTATGCGCTGGTCAAGCGCCCGGAGACGGTTGAGTTGGCGCTGGAGCCGGCCAAGGCCTGAGGCGGAACCTTGTAGGCGCCGAGCTTGCTCGCGATGACGGACTGACATTCAACATCGAGGTGAATGAAACACCGCCATCGCGAGCAAGCTCGGCTCCTACAAGGATCGCGGTTTCACATCAGCGTCACGGACACGTGCTTAAGTTTTTCCTTTTCCAGGGAGAACACCATGAGCGATTTCAACCTTGGCCGTCGTCGTGTGATGCAAGCGGTCGGCGCCGGACTGTTGTTGCCGGGGCTGGCGCCGGCGGTCATCGCTTCGGTCAAGGATCGACCACAACTCACCGACGGCGTGCAGTCCGGCGACCTGTTGGGAGACCGGGCGATTATCTGGAGCCGCAGCGACCGCCCGGCTCGAATGGTGGTGGAATGGGACACCCGCAGTCTGTTCCCCAACCCTCGGCGTTTCGTCTCGGCATTGGCCGATGCCCGCACCGATTTCACCGCCCGTGTCGAGTTGACCGGGTTGCCCGCCGACCAGGCGATTTTCTATCGCGTACAGTTTGAAGATGCCCAGAGCGGCGTCGCCAGCGAACCGTGGTTCGGCCACTTGCGCAGCGTGCCGCAAACTCGCCGCGACATTCGGTTCGTCTGGAGCGGCGACACCGTCGGTCAGGGCTTCGGCATCAACCCGGACATCGGCGGCATGCGCATCTACGAAGCCATGCGTTTGCGCCTGCCGGACTTTTTTATCCACAGCGGCGACACCATCTACGCCGACGGCCCCGTACCCGCCCAACTCACCACCGAAAGCGGTCGCGTGTGGCGCAACCTCACCACCGAGGCCAAGAGCAAAGTCGCCGAAACCCTCGACGACTACCGCGGCAATTACCGCTACAACCTGATGGACGAAAACATCCGTCGCTTCAATGCCGAAGTGCCGCAAATCTGGCAGTGGGACGACCATGAAGTGGTGAACAATTGGTCGCCAGGCAAGCAACTGGATGAGCGCTACAAGAGCCAAGATATCCACAGCCTGGTGGGCCGCGCGCGTCAGGCCTGGCTCGAATATGCACCGATGCGTTTGCAGAGCGCCGATGGTGGCGGACGGATCTATCGCCAGCTCAGTTACGGACCATTGCTCGATGTGTTTGTGCTCGACATGCGCAGTTACCGCGAGGCCAATGACGACAACCTGGGTGGCGCCAAACCCTTCCTCGGTCGTGAACAACTGGACTGGTTGAAAGCATCGTTGAAAGCTTCCAAAGCACAATGGAAAGTCATCGCTGCCGACATGCCCATCGGCCTCGGCGTGCCCGATGGCGAGGTCAGCCCCGGTGTCGAGCGCTGGGAGGCGGTGGCCAATGGTGATCCGGGACCGGCCCAGGGCCGCGAGCTGGAAATTGCCGAGCTGCTGGGGTTCCTGCGGGCGCAGCAGGTGCGCAACTTCCTGTTCCTGACGGCGGATGTGCATTATTGCGCCGCGCATCACTACCACCCGGACCGCGCCGCGTTCCAGGATTTCGAAGCGTTTTGGGAGTTCGTCGCAGGTCCCCTGAATGCCGGGAGCTACGGGCCTAATCCGCTGGATAAAACCTTCGGCCCGCAAGTGGTGTTCCAGAAAGCACCGCCCGCGCAGAACATTTCACCGTTTGCCGGGTTTCAGTTTTTCGGTGAGGTGAATATCGAAGGGCAAAGCGGGGCGTTGAGCGTGGTGTTGCGTGATCTGGATGGGGTTTCCGACTTTGAACAGACGTTGCAGCCGGTGTGACCCGCTGATGGAGTATCGTTCCCACGCTCTGCGTGGAAACGCCTCTACGGACGCTCTGCGTTCGGCTTTTGGGACGCAGAGCGTCCCAGGGCCGCATTCCCACGCAGAGCGTGGGAACGATCAACGACAGGGGCAGGTGCGCAGTTGTCAGTACACGTCGCGGCGGTAGCGGCCTTGTTCGATCAGGCGCTCGACTTCGGCAGCACCGAGCACATCATTGAGCACTTGATCGACCCCGGAGGCCATGCCCTGCAAGCTGCCGCAGATGTAGATCACCGCGCCGTCCGCCAGCCATTTCTTCAACTCGCCGGCCGATTCGCGTAGGCGATCCTGCACGTAGATCTTTTCGGCCTGATCCCGCGAGAACGCCAGGTCCAGGCGCTGGAGATCTCCGGAAATCAACCACTCTTCCAGCTCATCGCGGCACAGGTAATCGTGTTGCCGATGGCGCTCGCCGAACAACAGCCACTGGCGTTGCTGGCCATCGGCAATCCGCGCCTTGAGCAAGCTGCGCAAGCCGGCCAGACCGGTGCCGTTGCCGATCAGAATCATGGGCACGGGTTCGTTCGGGAGATGGAAGCCGCTGTTGCGGCGCACCCGCAGACTGATGCTGCTGCCTACAGGCGCGTGTTCAGTGAGCCAACCGGAGCCGACACCGAGGCTGCCATCGGCATGCAGTTCCTGGCGTACGATCAACTCCAGAATGCCGTCGGCGGCAATCGAGGCAATGGAGTATTCGCGCTTGGCCAACGGCACCAGAGCGGCTACCAGCGCTTGCGCGTGCAGGCCGACCAGATGGCTGCGATTTTCTGGCAGTTGGCGGCTGGCAAGGGCTTGCTCCAGCGGTTGCGACAAACCGTCGAGTTCAATCGTTGCCCGTCCATCGATGCTCAGGCCATCAAGGAAATGTTCGATCGCCCAAGGGCAGTTGCGCGGCAACACTTCCACCAGGTCGCCAGCCAGCCAACTGCTGGTGGTGGGTGCGGTGAGGCCCAGCAAATAGACGGGCGAACCGCTGCTGTCCGGGTTGATTTGTTCGCGGCGGGTCAGGGTCCAGTTGTCGTAGCTCGGCGCTTGCCAGGTGTCCACCGGCGCCTGACCGGTCAACTGGCCCAGTTGTTGCTGCCAGTGACGCAAGGCGTAAGGGTCGCCACTGTCGACTTCCACGGGGGCGAACAGGGTCTTGCCGCCATGTTCGCCGAGCCAGCTGTGCAGGCGTCGGGCGAAGCCGCAGAAATGTTGATACTGGCGGTCACCGAGGCCGAGTACCGCATAGTTCAGGCTTTCCAGGCTCAAGCTGCGGCCCAGTAACTTGCGTTCAAACCCCCGGGCGCTATCGGGTGCTTCGCCGTCGCCGAAAGTGCTGACCACGAACAAAGCGTTGCTCGATTCACGCAGATCTTGCTCGCTGACATCCGCCAACGGCTGGACCTTGACCGGCAGGCCGGCGGCCTGCAATTGGCCGGCAGTCTGCCACGCCAGTTGCTCGGCGAAGCCGCTCTGACTGGCGAAGCCGATCAGCCACGCTGGCACATCGCTGGCTGATTGGGCCAGCCCTTTGCGTGCGTCCTTGACCTGGCGTTTCTTGCGTCGACGATCGAGGTACAGCAGCCAACCCGTGATGAAGAACAGCGGCATGGTCAGCGCGGTGATCGTCAGGATGATCCGCCCACCAATGCCGAAGAAACTGCCGACGTGCAGCGCATAGATGCTGGTCAGCAACTGTGCCTTGAAGCTCTTGTCGCTGTAGCGCTCGTGCCGCTTGATGACGCCGGTGAGCGGATCGAGGGTGATCTGGTTCAGCGCGCGGTCGTGGGGCGAATCCTTGAGCAAATAGAAAACCGTCGCCGGTTGTCCGGCCACCGGTGGCATGCGGGTGTTATAGAAACTCAGGCCGGGACCGGCCGCGCTGTAGATGCTGCTCCACATGGCCGAATAATCGGCTGTCGGCGCCGGGCCTTTCGGTGCCGGGCCGCGACCACCACGAACGCGTTCGTTCTGCGGTGAGTCGGAGAGCAATTTGTTCAGACCCTTGTTGTACCACTCGTAGGACCAGGACAGCCCGGTCAGCGCTGCCAGGAGATAAAACACCAGGCACCAGGTGCCGGCGATCGAGTGCAGGTCCCAGTTGAAGCTGCGACCTTTTTTCTTCCAGTCGAGAGTCAGCCACGCGCGCCAGCTTTTCCACTGGCGCGGCCAGCGCAGATAGAGGCCGGACAGGCAGAAGAACACCAGGATCAAGGTACAGGCGCCGGTGATTTGCCGACCGGTATCGCCCATGGCGAGAAAACGGTGCAGTTGCAGCATCAGGCCGAAGAACTGCTGGCCAGTGGCGTCGCCCAGCAATTCGCCGGTGTACGGATCAAAGAAACGCATGGGACCGCGGCGCTCACCCGGTGCCGGGGTGAAGAAGGCTTTTGCGGCGACGTCGTTGTCGATGTCGACCGAGAGCATCGCGATTTTCAGGTTCGTGGCCGCTTCGATCTTCTCCACCAATTCAGCGGGCGGCAGCACACCGGCGACCTGTTTCTGCACCTGCAACACAGAAGGATTCAACGCATACAGGATCTCGTCCTGAAACGATACCGTCGCCCCGGTGATGCCCATCAGGGCCAGGACCAGTCCGGCGCTGATGCCAAAAAACCAGTGCAACTGGAACAGGGTTTTCTTCAACACGTCGCTCGCCTTGTTCGTTCAAAAGTTGTCATCACGGCGCGCATTATGCCGTGGGTTGTCGAGAAACATTCCTTTTACACACAAAAGCTGTGGGAGCGAGCAAGCTCGCTCCCACAGCGATTGTCGTATGACAGTCAATCAGAAGTGGAAGTTGGTGCTCAGCAAAGCAGTACGGCCCGCCGCCTGGTTGGCGAAGTGAGTCGAGAACGCTTTGTCGTAGTAGGTTTCGTCGGTCAGGTTCTGCACGTTCAATTGCAGGTCGACGTTTTTGGTCAGCTTGTAGGCCGCCATCGCATCGTAGCGAACGTAGGAATCAACCATGGTGGTGTTGGCTGCGCTACCGAACACGTCGTCGACATAGAACGCGCCGCCGCCGATGGTCAGCTTCGGCGTGACCTGGTAAGTCGTCCACAGGCTGGCGCTGTTTTTCGGTGTGTTCGGCAGTTCGTTGCCATTGTTGGCTCGGTTGGCCGGCATGTCGCCGCCATCGATTTGCTCGCTGTCCATGTAGGCGTAACCGGCGAAGACCTGCCATTTGTCGGTGAGCTTGCCAGTGGCCGACAGTTCGAAACCTTGAACCCGAGTTTTGCCGACGTTTTCGTACGTGGTGGTGTTGGTTTGCACCCGAGCGTTTTCTTTCTCGGTGCGGAAGATGTCAGCCGTCAGCGACAGACGATCGTTCAACAGATCCCACTTGGTACCGATTTCGTAGTTCTTGGTGGTCTCCGGCTCCATGTCGCTGGCGAGCAGGTTGCCGTTGCGATCAGGCGTGCCACCCAGCGGGTTGCCGTCCTGGCCTTCGCCCAGGGTCGCGCCCGGTGGGGTGGCGGATGTTGCGTAGGACGCATAGATGCTGCCGTTTTCCGCCGGCTTGTAGACCACACCGAACTGACCGGTAACGAACTCGCTGACATCATCGCCCTTGGAGGTGGTGGTGCCGGCCGCGTTGTAGGTCTTGTAGTCGGTGTCGAAGTGGTCGTAGCGCAGGCCCATGTTCACCAGCCACTGCTCGGACAACGTCAAAGTGTCGAACACGTAGAGCGCGTAGGTTTTACCCGTAGTGTCGGTGCCGGCATAGTTGCGCGAGATCGCGCCGTTCCATGGGTCGCTCGGGTTCGGGCTGGACAGCGAGGTGCAGTTGTAACCGCTTGGCGCGCCGATCAGCGCGGGGCTGCAGTTGGTGGTCGCTGCGGCAGTTCTTGGCGTGGTGTCGGTGTTGACGTTGTACGAGGACTTCTTGCTTTCTTCGCGGCTCAGCTCGATACCGGTGGCGAAGCTGTTCTTGAAGCCGGCGATGTAGACGTCGCCAAACAGGTCGGTCTGGTTGGTGGTGGTCTCGGTGTTGCTGACGCGGGTGTTCGCACGGCGCCAGACGCTGCCATTGTTGACGTTGCCCTTGCTGTCGTCCGGCTGGGTCAGGATGTAGTCCTGCATGCTGTTGCCATGACGCAGGGTGTTCTTGACGGTGAGCGCGTCGCTCAGGTCGTGCTCGATGGCAATGGTGGCCGTGTCGACGCGGGTCTTGCGGAAGTCGCGGTTGTCGAGGCCATAGAAGTTGCTGCTGTCGCCGCCGTCATCCGGTTTGTCCGGATTGGCCTTGGTACGCGCCGCCGAGCCTGCGGTCGGAATCGAATAAGGAATGCCCGAGTCTGGCGTGTCGTTGCTTTCGAGGTGGTAGTAGTCGAGGTTGACCCGGGTGTCGGTGCCCAGGCCGAACGCCAGCGACGGCGCCACGCCCCAGCGATCGTAGTCGACGCTGTCACGGCCGGCGACGTTGCTCTCGTGGCTCATCAGGTTCAGACGGCCGGCGACGGTGTCGGAAAACTGATAGTTGCCGTCCATGGTGTAACGCTGGGTCTGGTCGGAGCCCCAGGTGAAACCACCGTCGAACGAGTCGCCCAGATGCGCTTTTTTGCTCACAAGGTTGATGCTGCCCCCGGCCGCGCCGCGGCCGCCGATGGCCGAGTTCGGGCCTTTGCTGACTTCGATCGACTCTACGGCGAAGATCTCGCGGCTCTGCGAACCGGTATCGCGCACGCCATCCAGATAGGTGTCGCCTTGGGCATCGAAACCACGAATGAACGGACGGTCGCCTTGCGGGTTGCCACCTTCACCGGCACCGAAGGTGATGCCGGGAACGGTGCGCAACGCGTCCTGCATGTTCATCGCGCCCGTGTCCTTGAGGACTTGTTGCGGGATGACCGTGATCGAACGCGGAGTGTCAACCAGCGGCGCGGTGTACTTGGGTGAGGAGGCTTTTTCGACGTTGTAGGAAGTGTCGTCCTGGGCTTCACCGGTGATGGCCGTGGCACCGAGGGAAATCGTGTTGCCCGGCGCTTTCTCGTCGGTTTTTTCAGCCGCGAAAACCATGTGACCAGCGGAGCCGGCGGTGATTGCCACGCCAATTGCAGAAGCGAGCAAACGCGGTGAGCTGACCGGTAATTGTGGGTGTTGACGTGACATTTTGATTCCCCTCCCCAAGGATTTGAGGCGGCGGAATATAGGGTAAACACGTATTTGTAGCAATTGCGAAATATTGCTATTCGCACTGAATTTACATTCTTTACAATTTGACCTTACGGTTTTTGCTGCTTCGTTCGTCTAGCGGGTTTTACACAGGCAATAAGAATCAATACCATTGGCGTCCTTTTGCTTCCAGGTGTCTACGCCATGCTGCTGCACATTCCAGGCTTGTTCGAAAAAGAAGAAGTGCAGCGCATCCGCGAGGCTCTGGAACAGGCTGATTGGGCCGACGGCAAGATCACCGCCGGTTACCAGTCGGCCAAGGCCAAGCACAATTTGCAATTGCCGGAAGGTCATCCGCTGGCCAAGGAGATTGGCGCGGCCATGCTGGAGCGACTGTGGAAAAATCCGCAGTTCATGTCAGCAGCACTTCCGCACAAGGTCTTTCCTCCGTTGCTGAACTGTTACACGGCCGGTGGCAGTTTCGATTTCCACATCGATAACGCCGTGCGCCAACCCAAGGGCAGCATCGAACGGGTACGCACTGACCTGTCGGCCACGCTGTTCTTCAGTGAGCCCGAGGACTACGACGGCGGCGAACTGGAAATCCAGGATACCTACGGCACCCAGCGTGTGAAGTTGCCCGCCGGCGACATGGTCCTGTACCCCGGCACCAGCCTGCACAAGGTCAACGCGGTGACGCGGGGTACGCGATACGCCTCGTTCTTCTGGACGCAGAGCCTGGTGCGTGAAGACAGCCAGCGGGCACTGTTGTTCGAGATGGACGGGGCGATCCGCAACCTGACCCGCGATGTGCCCGATCACCCATCGTTGATCCGCTTGACCGGCACTTATCACAATCTGTTGCGCCGCTGGGTCGAGGTGTAAGTGGCGGATTTTCGTTTGCGCCGCGAGGAAGTCCTCGACGGTGACCAGCTTAAAACCATGCTCGAGGAAAGCCCGGCACGCGCTGCACAGGCGATTTTGATCGCCGCGCGTGAGGGTGTGCTCGACGCTCAGGCCTTGCTCGGGCAAATTTTGCTGGATGGGCAAGGTATTGAGCAGGATCAGCCGCTGGCTGTGCGCTGGTTCGAGATCGCTGCCCAAGGCGGGCATTTGATGGCGCGCAACATGCTGGGTCGTTGTCATGAACACGGCTGGGGTTGCGTAGCCGATGCGACGGTTGCTGCGGGGCATTATCGCCAGGCTGCCGAAGCCGGACTGGATTGGGCGATATACAACTATGCCAATCTGTTGGCGACCGGGCGTGGCGTGGCGGTGGATCAGCGGCAAGCCTTGAGTCTGTATCGCCAGGCAGCCGAACTGGGCCATGCGAAGTCGATGAATCTGTTGGGGCGTTATCTGGAGGAAGGCAAGTTTTGCCTCGCTGACCCACTCGCGGCGCGAAGCTGGTATCGACGCTCGGCGCTCGGCGGGGATTTTCGTGGGCAATTCAGTTATGCAGGGCTCTTGGCGGAAGAAGGACAAATCGGCGAGGCTCTGGAGTGGTTGCACAAGGCGTTGGCGGGAGGAAACAGCAATTTCCTGCGGGTGAGCGTTGTAGCCTTGTCAAGCGCAAGACATCCGCAGATTCGTGGGATGGCTGAAGTTTATCAACAGCGATTATCACAGTTGGTCACGTCGTAACAGCTTCGCTGTTCATTAATAATAGAAAGCCTATATTAAAATTTCGCGCTGTAAAAGTTGGCGGGCGGGATGGTTGTTGCTGGTCTGGTTATTTTATTAATGTCTGCTGTCTTGAATTTTAATATTTTAAGACTTGTTGATTTGTTTCGTATCGCCTTAAGGTTGTTTTCACAGTATTGAAAAGTGTCGCCGGAAGCGGCGCTCGAATATTGTTGATGTTAATTCTTTCTTAATACTCGACGAAGACAAGGAGTCTCTGATGGAGTTGAAAACGAATAATGAACTGGTCGAAGCTGCCGCCAACACACCCCAGGTGTTTGTGAATGCATCGTTAGGTGTGGGTGAAGAGCATCACCGTGGAATGGGGATACAGTTGACCAAGGAACAGATCATCAGTCTCAAGAAGTATGAAACGTTAGGGCTTTCTCTTCCTGTTCGGCTGCAAGATGTAATTGCATACTTGAATTACGGCGCGGGTGATGAGGGGGGCAAGGGGCTGACGGCGAGTGATTTTTTATTTACATTCACTTTGACCTATAACCATGCCAAGCGCTGGTCACCATTACGCCGGGACATAATGCTGACAGGCAACGAGCTGAAAATTTTTGCCGGCAGCATCCTCAGGACAGGTTACTCAATTGTAGAGGTATATGAGGACCTCAAGATATCGAAATATCTGGAAGAACATAATATCAATACGCCGGAAGAGTATCTGAAACTGAAAATGAAAGTTCCAGGCCTCCCCAGTGATGAGGTGTCTCCCGGAGATGTAAACGAAATTCGAATCTACCTCAATGATCTGCTGTTCAAGGTCACGCAATGTCATCAAAGCGCCGAGTCGGTACGAACCAGACTGAACGAGTTTGGCCACGACATGCTCACGAAAGTGCTGCCGCAAATCAGGTTGCGACTTGAGTTTGTTAAGAACAATACCTATGGGGCAGATATACAGGTTCTGCAGGATGAAATTGATCAGCGCTCAAAAGAGATTGAGGATCTCAACAAGCAATATGATCAGATGGTTCAAGAGGCAATCAAGGCAGCAGCGACCTTGAATGTTGGCGGTTTGATTCTCGGCATCTACCAGGGTGTCAAAGCTGAGCAGATACGCACTCAGCGTAACAAGCTTAAAGATTTGCAAAGAACCGCGAATCAATTGATGGCCAGCAAAAGCCAGACACTGAGCTCTTTGAACAGAGTGCGTGATGATCTGCAGAACCTGAGTTACGTTGCGGTTGAAGCTGAAGTGGCGACTCAAAACCTTATGCTGGTATGGAATGCGTTGAGTAACTACATCGCGGCTTCCATGCAAGACGTTACCAAGCTGGATGAAGCAACCTCCCTGAGACGATTCAAGAATCAGATACTCAGTATTGTCGAGCCTTGGGAGCAGATAAAAGTAGGTTCGGATCAGTTGCTCAGCGTGTTCGCAGAGGCTGATAAAGAATATGAGAGCAATCGTTTGGTTTTTGGGGAGGGGATGGCAATGCGTGGGTTGATTTATAGTGTGGATGTTCCGGTTTTTAATGTGGTCAAGCTGCGTGGTCATAATGCTGAAGTGCAAGGGGCGAATACTTCTGCGCAAATGCTTTTCGAACAATTCGATTACTTGCCGGGCACTGTTGTTACGATGAATAGCGTAGCGTTCAATATTAACAAGATTACATTTGAGCTGCGCAAGAATGCTCAGGACTTTACTCTTTTTCTTGAGCGTGCCGAGAAAAAGCTCAAAGGCTACCAGGCAGAATTGGTTAATCCGGAGGATGCGGATGAAGTACGGGAGGATATGGAGGTGGAACTCAATAACCTTTCCAATAAAGTCTGCGCACATGCTGAGGATCTAAAAAGCATTCAAAGGGGTATTAGCATCCCGTATGATCGGGAGGCTCCTGAAGGATGGATTGTAGCGCTCACGCAGGATCGGATATTCACGGAAGACCTCAAGATTAAAACCGAGGAAAAATTGGCCGAGCTGACTGAGCAGATGAAGTCGGTGTCCGAAGCGATTGACTTGATCGCCAAAGCTGGCGTCGAAAAAATTGGCGAAGAAGCTCAATTGTCACTTGAAAGTTTGAAAGCGTTGGGTTTGGCACCCCCGCAGGTCCAGGTTGCGTTATTTGCTGTTGATATGCTTAAGAAAATAATCTCGGGTATAGGTGAGGCTATTTCTTTTCTCAATATGGTGGCCGCGTATAACCGACTCGCCGAGAAGGCAACTGATTTGCGAGCGCACTCGCAAAAGTACGCCAGGCATATTCTCCAGATTGATGGGAAAATCACTCTGGTCAAGACATTGAACGAGGTGGATGACGGTCGTTCGAAATACGTGAATGAGTTTTCAAAGCTGAAGAATGATGTAGAAAAATTTTCTCGTGAGTTTAAGCAAGATGCTTCGATTTCCGTCGAAAAGCGAGCGGATAGTGCAGTGTCCAAAATAGCGGAAGTTGTCAAATACATGAAACCAGTTTATCAATAAACAGGATTTAGGGGGTGGTCATATGCCCATCCCCTTCAAATGATGAATATGAATTCACAAGACTATGGTTTTACATCAGCGCAACGGCGCATTTTAAATCGATACAGCACTTTTCTAGGTTCTTTGTATCCGACCTTTGATCGTATATCGCTTATGTTTGAGCATCGTAGAAAAAATGGCCATCAACTTGCCAGTCTGCCCAAGGACTCGCGCTTGGTGAATGCCCCGTTCAATGAGCGATATTTAAAGACCTTTTGGGGGCGTACCAGAGAAACTTTACTTTTAGGCGAAGCTTTTTTTTCAGATCTCGAAATATTCACTCGTGAATGTTTGGAGATGACCGGAAAAACCTCGCGGGATGAGCCCATTGATCTGGTGGATTTCAGGCAGTTCAGTTTATCCAGGTCCCCGACCTGGATGTTATTTCCGCCAACGAAGGTGCCAGATTTGATTCATGAACTGGCTCTTCGATTCGATGAGCTAAGAATCGCGGTAGGAGAATTGAAATTTACGTTGGGAGAAGTATATGTAGAATCGTTTGGGTTGAGGTCGGTATTCGCCACAGCCATGGAATATCGGTCCTGTAATTGCCATGCAACGCCAAAGGTTGCGCAGGCGTTATTCGGCGAGCCTGTGACTACTCCGGCCTGGGACTTCAATTACTCTTCGAGGGACCCTTCAGTCAGCGCTGAAGAATATAAGGCAGATATCGCAGCGTTATTCACCGGGTTCGTTGCGGTGATCGCTCAGATGCAGTTATTCATTGAGGAGCTTTATCGACGTATCCATGGGCTGTTCATTGAGCTGCTCCGGGCAAAGACGGCAGCGAGGCTCGGCGAATTAAACTTCAAGCTGGCCGGCACCCTGGAGGGCGCTGGTGAGTGCGTGAAGATGATGAACCACCTTGAGCTTTGGCTTCGTGAATGAAAAAAAAGCCCATAAAATTTATGGGCTTTTTTAATGGAGTTGTCTCGTCCTGAACACGGGTTACCCTGTTTCAGGACCAGAGAGGATGCCTATCAAACGTAAAACGATTTCAGCGGCGGAAAGCCATTGAACTCAACGGCGCTGTAACTGGTGGTGTAGGCACCGGTCGACAACCAGTACAGGCGATCACCGATGGCCAGGTTCAGCGGCAGGCCGTACTTGTAGTTTTCGTACATGATGTCGGCGCTGTCGCAAGTCGGGCCGGCGATGACCACTTCTTCCATCTCGCCTTTCTTTTCGGTCCAGATCGGGAACTTGATGGCTTCGTCCATGGTTTCGATCAGGCCGGAGAACTTGCCCACATCGGTGTAAACCCAACGCTCGACAGCGGTGCGCGATTTGCGCGCAACCAGCACCACTTCGCTGACCAGAATACCGGCGTTGGCGATCAGCGAACGGCCCGGCTCGAGGATGATTTCCGGCAGGTCATCACCGAAGTCTTCCTTGAGGAAGCGAATGATCTCTTCGGCGTAGGTTTCCAGGCTGTTGGTGCGGGTGATGTAGTTGGCCGGGAAGCCGCCGCCCATGTTGATCAGCTTCAGTTCGATGCCGTCTTCTTCTTTCAGACGCTCGAAGATTACTTTGACCTTGGCGATAGCCGCGTCCCAGACGCTGATGTCGCGCTGTTGCGAACCGACGTGGAAGGAGATGCCGTAGGGCACCAGGCCGAGGTCACGGGCGAGGATCAGCAGGTCCATGGCCATGTCGGTCTGGCAGCCGAATTTGCGCGACAATGGCCAGTCGGCGGTGGTCGAGCCTTCGGTGAGAATACGTACATAGACTTTCGAACCCGGCGCTGCTTTGGCGATGTTGCGCAGGTCGGCTTCGGAGTCGGTAGCGAACAGACGTACGCCCTTCTCGTAGAAGTAGCGGATGTCCCTGGATTTCTTGATGGTGTTGCCGTAGCTGATCTGGTCGGCGCTGACGCCGCGGCTCATCACTTTGTCCAGCTCGTAGATCGAGGCGATGTCGAAGCTCGAGCCTTTCTCTTTGAGCAGGTCGATGATTTCCACGGCCGGGTTGGCCTTGACCGCGTAGTAGACCTTGGCGAATTCGAAACCGGCGCGCAGGTCGTCATAGGCCTGGCTGATCATCGCGGTGTCGATCACCACGAACGGGGTTTCTTGCTTGTCGGCGAACGCCTTCATTTTCTGAAAGGTTTCGCGCGCAAAATAGTCTTCGACCTGGATCGACATACTTGGGACTCCTAGTGGCAAACGTCGTTAATCAATGGGTGCAAATGAACGTCCTCCGTATCCCCACTTTGGTTCGCCTACTTCCCAAGGCATGTCGCCGAAAGCAAAAAGGCCATGGGAAGTGCAGCTTTCCCTTGGCCTTGCTGTCTCGTCGTCAGTACTTGAGCCGGATGGATCGTTTCCAGCATGGACGTTCGGCGCGAACTTTAGGGCGTGAGGGGCTTGAGATCAACAAAAAATGTCGCGTTTTTGCACGCTTCTGACGTGCGTACCCGATATCACTCTTTGTAGCGGACCTGTGTGACGGGCAGATGTTCCCCGTGATTTTTCCAGTGTTAAAAATACCTGCACGTTCGATGCTTTTGTCAGCTAGTTCGTAGAGAAGTGTGATGGCGTCAACATCGGCGACGTTGGCGGCGAGAGGCGGGTGTGAAGGCGATTTTGATTAATGTGGCGGGTGCTTTAGCAGTGCCAGAGCCCACCTCGGTGTTGATATTCTTTTCCAGTCTTTGAAAACACAAAAAACTGTGGCGAGGTAGCTTGCTCCCGCTGGACTGCGAAGCAGTCCCCGCTTTTTTAAAAGAGGGGCCGCTTCGCGACCCAGCGGGAGCAAGCTCCCTCGCCACAGGTTCGTTTCTGACTATTTATTGATCAGGCGACCACGGCCTCTGCTGGCGAGACGATACTGGTCTTCATCCCGCGTGAACGACCTGAACTCAGGTAGGCCGCAATCGACTCCTGCGTCACCTCACCCAAAAACACCCTTTCGGCATCCATCACCGGCAGCCACGAACGGTTGAACTCATACATCCGTGACAACAGGATGCGCAAATGTTCGTCGTAGGCAGCGGTGGCGTTGAACTCGCGCAGGTATTGCCCGCACGTGCCGGTCTGGCGGTGCAGGTCGCGGCGGCGCACGTAGCCCAGCGCCTTGTTCTCGGTGCAGGTCACCACCACGTAACGGCGGTCGTGCTCGTCCATCAATTCCAGCGCCTCGGCCACGGGTGTTTCGGGGCTGACAGAGGGCGCGTTGTCCGCTGCGTCTTCGGCTTTCACCAACAACAGGCGCTTGAGGGTGCTGTCCTGACCGACGAAGCTGCTGACAAAGTCATCCGCCGGATGCGCAAGCAGTGTGTCCGGATGGTCGATCTGCAGCAGCTTGCCAGCGCGGAAGATCGCGATCTTGTCACCGAGCTTGATGGCTTCGTCGATGTCGTGGCTGACCATGATCACGGTCTTGTTCAGCGCCCGCTGCATTTCGAAGAACTCGTTCTGGATCATTTCGCGGTTGATCGGGTCGACCGCGCCGAACGGTTCGTCCATCAACAACAGCGGCGCATCGGCCGCCAGTGCACGAATCACGCCGATCCGTTGTTGCTGGCCACCGGACAATTCCCGTGGATAACGATGCAGGTATTGCTTGGGTTCGAGCTTGATCATGCTCATCAATTCGCGGGCGCGGTCGTGGCATTTCTGTTTGTCCCAGCCCAGCAGGCGCGGAACGATGGTGATGTTTTCCTCGATGGTCATGTTCGGGAACAGACCGATCTGCTGGATCACGTAGCCGATGTTGCGACGCAGGGTCACTTCGTCGAGGCCGGTGGTGTCTTCGCCGTTGATCAGGATCTTGCCCGAGGTCGGCTTGATCAGGCGGTTGATCATTTTCAGCGTGGTGCTTTTGCCGCAACCCGATGGCCCGAGGAACACGCAGATTTCGCCTTCATTGACAGTCAGGCTCACCGAGTCCACGGCTTTCACATCTTTGCCGTTGCTTTGGAAGGTCTTGCTGAGGTTTTGAAGTTCGATCATTTCAGTAGTCCTTTTGGAGTCAGCGTGCGTTGCAGCCATTGCAGAAGCAGGTCGGCGAAGATGGCCAGCAGGCTGACCAGCACGGCGCCAACGATCAGCATCGACATGTCGCTGCGGCTGATGGAAGCGAGGATGAGTACGCCAAGACCACCGGCACCGATGGTGGCGGCGATGGTCATGACGCCGATGTTCATGACCACGGCGGTGCGCACACCGGCAAGGATCACCGGCACGGCAATCGGCAGTTCGACCATGCGCAGGCGCTGGCCGAAGGTCATGCCGATACCTCGCGCGGCTTCACGAATACCCGGTTCGACACCGCTCAGCGCCAGGTAGGTGTTGCGCATGATCGGCAGCAGTGAATAAAGGAACACCGCAGTGATCGCCGGCATCGGACCGAGGCCCTGGCCGAATTTCGAGTAGAACGGCAGTAGCAGGCCGAACAGCGCAATCGACGGCACGGTCAGCAGCACCGTGGCGCTGGCCTGTAAAGGCCCGGCGAGGCTCGGGAAGCGTGTCATCAAAATCCCCAGCGGCACGCCGACCACGATCGCCAGGGTTACGGCGATCCCGACAAGCGTGATGTGTTGCCACGTCAGGTGCAAAACCTGCGACCAGTCGAGATGGGAAAAGGCGTTCAAGAATTCCATGACTTTTCCTCCTTAGTTAATCGGGTGTCGGCGCAGGAAATCGGCGGCGACGGCTGACGGACTTTGATGCTCGACATCGACCCGTGCGTTGAGCTCGCGCATGGTGTCGTCGTCGAACAGTTCAGCCAGTGGCTTGAGCTGTTCGGCGAGTTGCGGATGCGCATCAAGGTAGGCCTGACGCACCACCGGTGCGGCGGTGTAGTCCGGGAAGTAATGCTTGTCGTCTTCCAGCAGTTTCAACTTGAAGGCGTTGAGTCGACCGTCGGTGGTGTAGACCAGTCCGGCAAACACCTGGCCGTTGCGCAGCGCGGTATAGACCAGGCCAGCGTCCATCTGGCGGATGTTCTTGCGGGTCAGGTTCATGTCGTAGAGCTCGACCATGCCGTCGAGTCCGTCCGAGCGATTGGCGAACTCGGTGTCCAGCGCCACCAGGTTGTTGGTCTGGGCTTCCTTGCGCAGCACCGTGTTGAGCTCGCTGATGGTGTTGATCTGTGGGTACTGGTCAGCGACGTTTTTCGGCAGGGCGAGGGCGTAGGTGTTGCTGAACTTCGACGGAGTGAGCCAGACCAGGCCTTTTTTCGCGTCGAGTTCTTTGACTCGTGCGTAGGACTGTTCGCTGCCGAGTTTTTCAGTGACATGGTTGTAGGAAACCAACGACACGCCGGTGTATTCCCAAAGCATGTCCAGTTGCCCACTTTCGTGGGCACTGCGGGCGAGGTTACTGCCCAGGCCGCCGGTGACTTGCACCTCGTAACCTTTGGTACGCAGGTATTGCGAAGTGATCTCCGCCAGCAGGGTCTGTTCGGTGAACACCCGGGCGCCGATGCGAATAACCGGTTTTTCCGCGGCTTGGGCAAATCCTGCAAACAGCAGAACGCAGCCCAGTAAAAAGCTTGATGTTTTCATGACGATTCCTTTGCCGAGGCTTAAGACGGGCGCAAACCGCGTTCGAGCCAGAGACGGCTGGCGAGGGTCACCAGGCCATCGAGCAACAAGGCCAGCAGCGCGGTACACGCGGCGCCGAGCAGCAGTTGCGGCTGATTGTTCAGGGCAATACCGGGGAAGATCAGGCTGCCGAGGCTGTTGGCGCCGATCAGGAAGGCCAGCGGCGCGGTTCCGACATTGATTGCCAGTGCCACGCGCACGCCGCCGATGATGATCGGCACGGCGTTGGGCAATTCGACACGCCACAACACTTGAGTGGGCGTCATGCCGATACCGACCGCGGCTTCCTTGAGTGAGCCCTGGACGTTTTTCAGGCCTTCGTAGGTGTTGCGCACGATGGGCAGCAAGGAGGCGAGGAAGAGGGCGAAGATCGCCGGGCCACTGCCGATGCCGAGGATGCCGAGGGCGATGGCCAGAACGGCGAGAGGCGGAACCGTGTTGCCGATATTGAAGAACTGCATGAAGCGCTCGGCGCGGCCGATCATGTTCGGGCGGCTGAGGAATATGCCGGCAGGGATGCCCACGACAAGGGCGGCCAGCATGGAGGCGAGGACGAGAATCAGATGAGCTTGCAGGTAAAACAACAAATCGTCGCGGTAATGTTCGATCGTGTTGATGCCGATCCAGTGGATCAGCAGGGCCAGAAGGGCGATTACCAGCACGCCTCCTATCAGCCCTTTGCCATAGCGAATAGCCACAGGCGGACTCCTTTTTTTCAGTCGGCGAACGCCATTCCGTGTGGCATGCCATGCCTGGCTGCCGGAAAAAACGTTCGCGAGAAGTAGCTGATACCGAGCGCGCGCCCTGTAGGGACGGCGTACGGCTTATCGAGCCATAAGCGCAGCCTCGTCAGGCCGACAATGCAGATGTTTCATCCCCTGACGAATGGTCGTAACGGGGGAGTGGACGTCTCCGTGATTCAAAAGGTTCCCATCTGAAACAGCATTTGGCCACCCCTGATGTGCTCAACGGTTCGGTTCTTCGATCAACTTGGGCTATAATCTGCGCCCTTTTTTGAATCACCTGCCAGGCGATTTCCCATGACCAAACAGGCCGCCGAAGTCGCGAAACGCCGCACTTTCGCCATTATTTCCCACCCCGATGCCGGTAAAACCACGATCACCGAAAAGCTCTTGCTGATGGGCAAGGCGATTGCGGTAGCCGGCACGGTGAAGTCTCGCAAGTCCGACCGCCATGCCACCTCCGACTGGATGGAAATGGAAAAGCAGCGTGGTATCTCCATCACCACGTCGGTCATGCAGTTCCCGTACCGCGAGCACATGATCAACCTGCTCGACACCCCGGGCCACGAAGACTTCTCCGAAGATACCTATCGCACCCTGACGGCGGTGGACTCGGCGTTGATGGTGCTCGACGGCGGTAAAGGTGTAGAGCCACGGACCATTGCGCTGATGGATGTCTGCCGTCTGCGTGACACGCCGATCGTCAGCTTCATCAACAAACTCGACCGTGACATCCGCGACCCGATCGAACTGCTCGACGAAATCGAAGCGGTCCTGAAGATCAAGGCCGCGCCGATCACCTGGCCGATCGGCTGCTACCGTGACTTCAAAGGCGTGTATCACCTGGCCGATGACTACATCATCGTCTACACCGCCGGTCATGGTCATGAGCGCACCGAAACCAAGATCATCGAGAAGCTTGATTCCGATGAAGCGCGCGCGCACCTGGGCGACGAATACGAGCGCTTCCTCGAACAGCTCGAGTTGGTGCAAGGGGCCTGTCATGAGTTCAACCAGCAGGAATTCCTCGACGGTCAGTTGACCCCGGTGTTCTTCGGTACGGCGCTGGGCAACTTCGGTGTCGACCATGTTCTCGACGCTGTGGTTGATTGGGCTCCGCGCCCTCTGGCCCGGGTGGCCAACGAGCGCACCGTGGAGCCGGTGGAGGAGAAGTTCTCCGGCTTCATCTTCAAGATCCAGGCGAACATGGACCCGAAACACCGCGACCGCATCGCCTTCATGCGTATCTGCTCGGGCAAGTACGAAAAAGGCATGAAGATGCGCCACGTGCGCACCGGCAAGGACGTGCGGATCGGCGACGCCTTGACGTTCTTCTCCTCTGAGCGTGAGCAACTGGAAGAAGCATTTGCCGGCGACATCATCGGCCTGCACAACCACGGCACTATCCAGATCGGCGACACCTTCAGCGAAGGCGAAGTCTTGGGCTTCACCGGCATCCCGCACTTCGCTCCGGAACTGTTCCGCCGTGTGCGCCTGAAAGACCCGCTGAAATCCAAGCAGCTGCGCCAGGGCCTGCAACAGCTGGCCGAAGAAGGCGCGACCCAGGTGTTCTTCCCGGAACGCAGCAACGACATCATCCTCGGCGCCGTCGGTGTGCTGCAGTTCGATGTGGTCGCCAGCCGTTTGAAAGAGGAATACAAGGTCGAGTGCTCCTACGAGCCGATCACCGTTTACTCGGCGCGCTGGATCGAATGCAGCGACAAGAAGAAGCTTGAGGAATTCTCCAACAAGGCCGTGGAAAACCTCGCGCTGGACGGCGGCGGTCACCTGACCTACCTCGCCCCGACCCGGGTCAACCTGGCACTGATGGAAGAGCGCTGGCCGGACGTGAAATTCCGTGCGACGCGTGAGCATCATTAAGCGCTGAGCTGCAAGACCAAAAGCCCCGTGGCGAAAGCACCGGGGCTTTTTAATGCCTGGTCAATGGCCTGATGCTTTAGTGGATTTGGGTATAGGGCTTATTCGAAAGCAATCTGCCGATTCACGGCATTTACGGCTCAGCTTCAGCATCCTATCTGGAGAACCGAGTTAATCGGAACTAGATTTCACTAAGCGCCAGACAGGCACTCTACGAAGGACGGATTCGGCCATGAACAGCTTGCTACGCGTTATTTTGATGTTGAAGGTGTTGGTGATGTTGGCCCTCGGCAGCTCGGCGGTCTGGGCTGAGTGCGAGGATCATGAAACTCAGGCTTCAAGCAGTCAGGCAGGGCATGCTGAGCTGATGATCGCCAAGTCCGAATCGGAGCCGGGCGACAAGGGCCAGGGTGGCAGCGCGGGGGACGACGACTCGATGACCGATGACCCGGACTCCGATGAAGCCGACGAAGGTGATAGCCAGACTTAGATTTACAGACAAAATAAAACCCCTTCTACCGGAAGTAGAAGGGGTTTTTGCTCAACTCAGTTCCTGTGGGAGCTAGCCTGCTAGCGATTGCGGTGTGCCAGTCGACGCAGATGTCGACTGATATTCCGTAATCGCCAGGCTGGCTCCTGCATTTTTTTCAAGGCGGTTTTTATGCCGCGCCGTGTACAAATTGCTCGGCGTAATGGCACGCCACCTGGCGGCTGTCGAGCAGGCGCAGGGCCGGCTCTTCAGTGCTGCAACGCTCGGTGGCGTATGGGCAGCGCTTGTGGAAAGCGCAGCCGGGCGGCGGGTTCAGCGGGTTGGGCAGTTCGCCGACGATCTTGATTTTCGGCTTGTCCGGATCCGGGTGGATGGTCGGTGTCGCCGACAACAGCGCCTGGGTGTAGGGGTGCAGGGGACGGGTGTAGATGTCTTCCTTCGGCCCCATTTCCACCGGACGGCCGAGGTACATCACCATCACGTGGTCGGCAACATGGCGAACGACCGCCAGGTTGTGGGAAATGAACACGTAGGCGGTGTTGAACTCTTGCTGCAAATCCATGAACAGGTTCAGCACCTGCGCCTGGATCGACACGTCCAGCGCCGAGGTCGGTTCGTCCGCCACCAGCACTTTCGGTTGCAGCATCATCGCCCGAGCCAGCGCAATACGCTGGCGTTGGCCGCCGGAGAACATGTGCGGATAGCGCTGGTAGTGCTCGGGACGCAAGCCCACCTGCTTCATCATCGCCTGGACTTTCTCGCGACGTTCGGTGGCCGACAGGTTGGTGTTGATCAGCAGCGGCTCGGCGAGTTGATCACCGATTTTCTGCCGTGGGTTCAACGACGCGTATGGGCTCTGGAACACCATCTGCACGTCTTTGCGCAGTTGCTTGCGCTGGGCCTTGTCGGCGCCGGCGACTTCCTGGCCGGCGATTTTCAGGGAACCCGAAGACGGCTCTTCGATCAGGGTCAGGGCGCGGGCCAGGGTGGATTTGCCGCAGCCCGACTCGCCGACGACGGCGAGGGTCTTGCCGGCTTCCAGTTCGAATGACACGCCGTTGAGGGCGCGCACGGTGGCGTGACCCTTGAACAGGCCTCGGGACACTTCGTAGTGACGGGTCAGGTCGCGGGCGGTAAGTACGACGGCCATTACGCCACCTCCTGGTTCAGCGGGTAGAAGCAGCGGGCGAGGCTGTTGCTTTTCGGGTCAAGGGCCGGACGTTGCACGCGGCAGTTGTCCTGCACGTACGGGCAGCGCGGCGACAGCAGGCAGCCCTGCGGGCGATCGTAGCGACCGGGCACGATGCCCGGCAGGGTCGACAGGCGCGAGGCGCCCAGGCTGTGTTCCGGAATCGCCTTGAGCAGCGCTTCGCTGTACGGGTGCGCCGGGATGTCGAACAGTTGCGGCACCTGGCCGACTTCGACGGCCTGGCCGGCGTACATCACGCACACGCGCTGGGCCGTTTCGGCCACGACGGCGAGGTCGTGGGTGATCAGCACCAGGCCCATGTTCTGCTCTTTCTGCAAGGCCAGCAGCAGGTCCATGATCTGCGCCTGGATAGTTACGTCCAGCGCGGTGGTCGGTTCGTCGGCGATCAGCAGTTTCGGTTCGCCGGCAATCGCCATGGCGATCGCGACGCGCTGGCTCATGCCACCGGACAGTTGATGCGGGTAGGCTTCCATGCGGCTGGCCGCGCCCGGGATTTCAACTTTTTCCAGCAACTCAATGGCGCGCTTGCGAGCGGCCTTGCCGGACATTTTCAGGTGCAGGCGCAGCACTTCTTCGATCTGGAAACCCACCGTGTAGCTTGGGTTCAGCGCGGTCATCGGGTCCTGGAAGACCATCGACAGGTCTTTGCCGACGATCTGCCGACGCTGACGGTTGCTGAGCTTGAGCATGTCCTTGCCGTCGAAGCTGAGCGAGTCGGCGGTGACGATGCCAGGGTGCTCGATCAGGCCCATCAGCGCCATCATGGTCACGGATTTACCCGAACCCGACTCGCCAACGATGGCCAGCACTTCGCCTTTGTCGACTTTCAGGTCGAGGCCATCGACCACTGGCGTAGCGTTTTTGTCGCCGAAGCGAACGTTGAGATTCTTGATTTCTAGCAGTGACATTGGAATCTCCTCAGGCGGCGTTCTTGAGTTTCGGGTCCAGCGCGTCGCGCAGGCCGTCACCCATCAAGTTGATTGCCAGCACGCTGAGCAAAATGGTCAAACCAGGCAGACTGACTACCCACCAGGCGCGTTCGATGTAGTCGCGGGCCGAGGCCAGCATGGTGCCCCACTCAGGGGTTGGCGGTTGTACGCCAAGGCCGAGGAAGCCCAGGGCGGCAGCATCGAGAATCGCCGAGGAGAAGCTCAGGGTCGCCTGAACGATCAGGGGCGCCATGCAGTTGGGCAGCACGGTCACGAACATCAGGCGCGGCAGGCCGGCACCGGCCAGGCGCGCGGCGGTCACGTAGTCGCGGTTCAGTTCGCCCATCACCGCGGCGCGGGTCAGGCGAACGTAGGACGGCAGGGACACGACGGCGATGGCGATCACGGTGTTGATCAGGCCAGGGCCGAGGATGGCGACGATCGCCACGGCCAGCAGCAGCGATGGCAGGGCCAGCATGATGTCCATCAGGCGCATGATGGTCGGGCCGACGGCTTTCGGGAAGAAACCGGCGAACAGACCCAGCAGGATGCCCGGGATCAGCGACATCACCACCGACGACAAGCCGATCAGCAACGACAGCCGCGAGCCCTCGATCAGGCGTGACAGCAGGTCACGACCCAGTTCATCGGTGCCGAGCAGGAACTGGATCTGCCCGCCTTCCAGCCAGGCTGGCGGGGTCAGCAGGAAGTCACGGTATTGCTCGCTCGGGTCATGGGGGGCAACCCACGGGGCGAAGATGGCGCAGAAAATCACCAGCAGCATGAACATCAGGCCGGCAACGGCACCTTTGTTCCTGGAGAACGCTTGCCAGAACTCTTTGTACGGCGACGGGTACAGCAGGCTTTGATCCACGGCGGACGCGGCGGTGGCTACTGAGGATGTTGGAGTGCTCATGGGTATTGACCTCAGCGCTGATGACGGATGCGTGGGTTGGCAAAGCCGTAGAGGATGTCCACTACGAAGTTGACCAGAATCACCAGGCAGGCGATTAACAGGATGCCGTTTTGTACAACCGGATAGTCACGGGCGCCAATGGCTTCGATCAGCCATTTGCCGATGCCCGGCCAGGAGAAAATGGTTTCGGTCAGGACCGCGCCGGCCAGCAGGGTGCCGACTTGCAGGCCAACCACGGTCAGTACCGGGATCAGCGCGTTACGCAGGCCGTGGACGAATACCACACGCGATGGCGACAGGCCTTTGGCGCGGGCGGTACGAATGTAGTCTTCACGCAGCACTTCGAGCATCGACGAGCGGGTCATTCGCGCGATCACCGCCAATGGAATGGTCCCCAGCACGATGGCCGGCAGGATCAGGTGGTGCAGCGCATCGAAGAACGCGCCGACGTCATCGGCCAGCAGTGTATCGATCAGCATGAAGCCGGTACGCGGCTCAATGTCGTAGAGCAGGTCGATCCGCCCGGATACCGGGGTCCAGCCCAGGCTCACCGAGAAGAACATGATCAGGATCAGGCCCCACCAGAAGATCGGCATCGAGTACCCCGCGAGGGAGACGCCCATCACCCCGTGGTCGAACAGCGATCCTCGCTTGAGTGCCGCAATCACCCCGGCCAGCAGGCCCAGGATGCCGGCGAACAACAGGGCGGCCATGGACAGTTCCAGGGTCGCGGGGAAGAGGGAGGTGAACTCGGTCCAGACGCTCTCACGGGTACGCAGGGATTCCCCGAGATCGCCGTGGGCCAGTTTGCCGATGTAATCCAGGTACTGGGCATAGAGGGGTTTGTTCAGACCTAGGCGTTCCATTGCCTGAGCGTGCATTTCGGGGTCGACCCTGCGTTCTCCCATCATGACTTCCACGGGGTCGCCAGGGATCATGCGTATCAACGCGAAAGTCAGCAAGGTGATGCCGAAGAACGTGGGGATCAGTAACCCCAGTCGGCGGGCAATAAAACTAAACATCGTGTGGTGTACCTCATCAGCCGGTTAGGCGTGCCCGGCAGGCCTGGATCAGGCTTGCCGGGAGTTTTCTTATTTACTTCACCTGGGTGGTGGCGAAGTTATTCGTGGTGAGGGGGCTAATGTGATAGCCCTCTACGTTGTTGCGCATTGCGGTGAACATTCTAGTGTGCGCCATGCTGATCCATGGCTGGTCCTGGTTAAAAATAACCTGAGCCTGTTCGTACAGGGCTGCACGCTCGGCCGGGTCGGTTTTTTCCCGGGCCTGATCGAGCAGTGCCTGGAACTTGTCATTGCACCAGCGTGCGTAGTTTTCGCCGTTCTTGGCCGCTTCGCAACTGAGCATAGGCGTAAGGAAGTTATCCGGGTCGCCGTTATCGCCCGCCCATCCGGCGGAAACCATATCGTGCTCACCGTTTTTCGCGCGTTTGAGCATTTCGCCCCATTCCATGACGCGGATGTCGACCTTGATCCCGACTTTGGCCAGGTCAGCCTGCATCATCTGCGCGCCGAGCATCGGGTTCGGGTTGGTCGCGCCACCACCGTTGCGGGTGAACAGGGTGAAAACCGTGCCTTCCGGTACGCCGGCTTCCTTGAGCAGGGCACGAGCCTTGTCCAGGTCGCGGACCGGATTCTTCATGTCGTGGTTATAGCCCAGCAGGGTGTCCGGGAACGGGTTGACCGCCGCGGTCGCATTGCCTTTGCCGAACAGCGCGTTGACCGCCGCTTCCTTGTCGAAGGCGATGTCGATGGCTTTACGCACGCGCACGTCGCTCAGGTATTTGTGCTGGGTGTTGATGGCGATGTAGGCGACGGTCATCGCGTTCAGTTCATCGACTTTCAGGTTCGGGTCTTTCTTGATGCTCGGGATGTCGTCCGGCTTCGGGTACAACGCGACCTGGCACTCGTTCGCCTTGAGCTTCTGCAGGCGCACGTTGTTATCGGTGGCGATGGCCAGGATCAGCGCCTCGGCCGGTGGCTTGCCACGGAAATAGTCCGGGTTGGCCTTGAAGCGAACCTGGGCGTCCTTGTTATAACGCTGGAAGATGAACGGGCCGGTACCGACCGGTTTGTTGTTCAGATCGGCGGTTTTGTTGGCCTTGAGCAACTGATCGGCGTACTCGGCGGAATAGATCGAGGAGAAGGCCATGGCGATGTCAGCCAGGAACGGCGCTTCACGGCGGGTCAGGGTGAACTTGACCGTGTTGTCATCGACTTTTTCGACACTCTTGAGCAGTTCCTTGAAGCCCATGCTTTCAAAGTAGGGGAAGCCCACGCTCGACAGTTTGTGCCATGGGTGATTCGGGTCCAGTTGACGCTGGAAGCTCCAGACCACGTCGTCGGCATTCATGTCGCGGGTCGGCTTGAAGTATTCGGTGGTGTGGAATTTGACGCCTTTGCGCAGGTGGAACGTGTACGTCAGACCGTCTTCGCTGATGTCCCAGGATTCGGCCAGTGCCGGAATCACATCCGTGGTGCCGGGCTTGAAATCTGCCAGGCGATTGAAAATGGTTTCCGCCACCGCATCGGCTGTGACTGCAGTTGTGTACTGGACCATGTCGAAGCCTTCGGGGCTGTTTTCGGTACAAACCACCAGGGGTTTGGCCGATACGCCAACAGCGACACTCAGCAAGGCGACCGCGATGGCCGCACGTAGGGGAAGCATTTTCATCAAGAACCCTCTGCAATCGTTAAAGGACAAAAGCCGAACGGCGACTCATCGCTGAGCGCACCGTTCGGCCCAATGCATTACAGAATATTGAACGGGATGGTGGTCACGAGACGGAACTCGTTGATGCTGCCATCGGACTGGAACTTGCTGGCACGGTGAGCGGTGTAGGTGCCGCGGATCGTGGTGGCCTTGAACGGACCGCTCTGAACTGCATAAGTGGCACCGATACCGTATTCGTAGTGGTGTTCGCCGTCCTGTTCCTGCACACCGTCGTAGCCTTTGCCAGCGACGCCTTTGTTGCCGGTGTAGTGGGTGCCGTCGATGCCCCAGCCACGCGCCTGGTAGATGTTGAATTTCAAGCCTGGCACACCGTATTCAGCCATGTTCAGGCCATACGCCACCTGGAAGGATTTCTCGTTCGGGCCGTTGAAGTCCGACAGCAGGGAGTTGGCCAGGTAGATGCCGTTGGTTTCGTGCAGGTAGTCGAAGTACTCGTTACCGTTCACTTCCTGATACGAGAAGGTCAAGGTGTGAGCCTGGTGGGTCAGGCCGAACGACAGCGAGTAAGTATCGTTGTCGATGTCGCCGATCAGCGCCTTGCCTTCTTCCTGGGTTTTGTAATAGTTCAGGCCAGTGGTCAGGCTCAGCACCTGGCTGTCGCCCAGCACGTGGGTAGCGCCGAAGTAGTACTGGTTCCAGATGTCTTCAGCCTGGGTTGCCCAGAGGCTGGTGGTCAGGCTGGAGAATGGGGTGTAGGTGATGCCGCCCGTGTAAATGTGATCGGATTCCACGCGGCCGTTAGCGTATTCCGTACGGAATTTTTGCAGGCTTTGTTCCATACGCGGAGACACGCGATCGAAGGTCGCGATATCAAAGGTCAGGTTTTCCAGCTCAGCGACGTTCAGGCTCACACCCTCGAAACTCGAAGGCAGGGCGCGGTTGCCGATGGTGTCGACTTGCGGGCTGCTGTAGCTCTGGCGACCGGCAGTCAGGGTGGAGTTGGATACGCGCGCCTTGACGTTGGCCAGGCCCAGTTTGCTCCACTGGCCCACCGCATCGCCGCCTTTCTCGGTCAGGGTACGGTTGTTACCCGAGAAGGCGCCGGTCTTCGGCGCGCCACCGTTGCCGGCAGCCAGGTTTTCGCGATCACGTTCCAGTGCAATGGCGTTGTAGGCGGCGACTTCAGTGCTGAAGCCGACCGTGCCCTCGGTGAAGCCCGAGTTGTACTTGAGGATGGTGCCTTGCACCCAGTTGATACGGCGATCGGTTTCCGGCAATGCGCCGTCTTTGCTGTAGCGGAACTTGCCGCCGCGTTTCAGTTGTTCATTGGCGTACCAGTTACGCGTGGTGCCGGTAATCGACTGGCCTTCCACAAAGCCAGTGGCTTCGCTTTGAGCGGATTTTTCTTTCACGGTAACCGGTGTGAAAGCCTGGCTCTGGGTTTCAGCGTAAGCCGTGGCGGTCACGCTGCTGATGGCCAGGGCCAGTATTGCGGTGCTGCTCAGTTTCATGGGTGAAGCTCCTTTTTATTTCTTTTTTTTATGCCGTTCTTTTTTGATGAACGGCTATTGCTTTGGAACTCTTTCACGCAACGCAAACGTTTGCTGCATGCCTTTTGGGCGAATTACGGCAAGGCGCCTGCATGGGGGCGCAGTACGCCCCCAGCGATTCAGCTACACGGTTTTATTTTTCGATGCTGACACCCGAGAAAACGTTACGACCGAAGGGGCTGACCTTGAACCCTTCGATTTTGGCGCTCAACGGCTGATTGACCGTCGAGTGGGCGACTGGCGTGATCGGCACCTGCTGCTTGAGGTACTGCTGCGCCTGTTTGTAGAGGACGGTGCGCTGGTCGCGGTCGGTCACGACCTTGGCTTGCTTGATCAGCTTGTCGTAAGCCGGATCACACCACATGGAATAGTTGTTGCCGCCGATGGCATCGCAGCTGTACAGCGTGCCGAGCCAGTTGTCCGGGTCACCATTGTCACCGGTCCAGCCGATCAGGCTGACGTCGTGCTCGCCATTCTTGGTGCGCTTGATGTACTCGCCCCATTCATAGCTGACGATCTTGACCTTGAGGCCGATTTTCGCCCAGTCAGCCTGGAGCATCTCGGCCATCAACTTGGCGTTTGGGTTGTACGGACGCTGGACGGGCATGGCCCACAAAGTGATCTCGGTGCCTTCCTTGACGCCGGCAGCCTTGAGCAATTCCTTGGCTTTTTCCGGGTTGTAGGCGGCATCCTTGACGGTGTCGTCGTAGGACCACTGGGTTGGCGGCATGGCGTTGACCGCCAGTTGCCCCGCGCCCTGGTAAACGGCGTTGAGAATGCCTTGCTTGTTCACCGCCATGTCCAGCGCCTGACGCACTTCAAGCTGGTCGAACGGTTTGTGGCGCACGTTGTAGGCGATGTAGCCGAGGTTGAAGCCGGGCTTCTCGATCAGTTGCAGCTTGGGGTCGTTCTTCAGCGCGGTGACATCGGCCGGACGCGGATGCAGGGTGATCTGGCACTCGTCGGCCTTGAGTTTCTGCACACGTACCGAAGCGTCGGTGTTGATGGCGAAGATCAGGTTGTCGAGCTTGACGCGCTCAGGCGCCCAGTAATGTTTGTTGCCGGTGTAACGGATGTTCGAGTCTTTCTGATAGCTCTTGAACACGAACGGCCCGGTGCCGATCGGCTTCTGGTTGATGTCGCTCGGCTTGCCCTCGGCCAGCAGCTGGTCGGCGTACTCGGCAGAGAGAATGGCGGCGAAGCTCATGGCGATGTTCTGAATGAACGCGGCGTCGACGCTGTTGAGCGTCATGACCACGGTCAGCGGCCCGGTCTTTTCAACCTTGGCGATGTTCTTGTTCAGGCTCATCCCGTTGAAGTACGGAAACTCTGTCGGGTAGGCCTTGCGGAAAGGTTGTTGCGGATCGAGCATGCGGTTGAAGGTGAACAGCACGTCGTCGGCATTGAATTCACGGGTTGGGGTGAAATATTTGGTGGTGTGAAACTTCACCCCTGGGCGCAGGTGAAAGGTGTACTTGAGGCCGTCCTCGGAAATATCCCAGTTTGTGGCCAGGCCCGGTACGACATTGGTCGAGCCTTTTTCAAACTCTGCCAGCCGGTTGTACAGCGGCTCGGCGGCATCATTGTCAGTCGCTGTCGTGTATTGCGCCGTATCGAACCCGGCGGGGCTGCCTTCGGAGCAGAACACCAGGCTGTTACTGGCCGCGTGGCCCATGGAGGTAGCGGCCAGCAGACCGGTGCCCAGCAGTGCAGATAAAACCAAGGTATGGCGCATGACGCTCTCTCTTGTTCAGTGTTGTGACAATGAGCCTGCAATCCGTGCGTAGACGACGAGGCTTCACTGGTTTCAAGCCATGACGTGCAGCAAACAAACCGATGACCCACGCATGAGCTGGTCGGATACCGACGGTATGAACCGTGGCTCCGGCAGTAAATGCGAAGAGTCCGAAAGTCTCGTAGGAAATGACTACGTGGCCTGACGTTCTGCTGTAAGCAGCAGTCGACTTGGATGTAGGCGAATTCCTGCTTTCTCGGTTGATAAAGTAACGGCGACGTCCAGGACGTCGCCGTTACCCGATCTTATTTGCTGACGCTGACGCCGTAGAAGGAATTCAAGCCAAACGGGCTGATCTTGAAGTCCTGCACATTGGCGCGCATGGGTTGGAACACCGTCGAGTGAGCGATAGGTGTCATTGGAACAGCGTCTTTGAGGACGTGTTGCGCTTGCTTGTACAGTTCGGTGCGCTTGCCTTGATCCGAAGTGCGCTTGGCTTGCTTGACGATGTCGTCAAACTTCTTGTCGCACCACTTGGAGAAGTTGTTGCCTTCCAGCGAGTCGCAGCCGAACAGCACGTTCAGCCAGTTATCGGGATCACCATTGTCACCGCTCCAGCCAATCAGCATTGCCTGGTTCTCGCCGCCTTTGGAGCGCTTGATGTACTCGCCCCACTCGTAGCTGGTGATCTTCACTTTCAAGCCGATCTTGGCCCAGTCGGACTGGAGCATTTCAGCCATCAGTTTGGCGTTCGGGTTGTATGGACGCTGCACCGGCATCGCCCACAGGACGATCTCGGTACCTTCCTTGACGCCGGCTTCCTTGAGCAGCTGTTTGGCTTTCTCAGGGTCGTACTTGGCATCCTTGATGGTGGTGTCGTAGGACCACTGGGTCGGCGGCATGGCGTTGACGGCCAGTTGGCCGGCGCCCTGGTAAACCGAGTCGATGATCTGCTGCTTGTTGACCGCCATGTCCAGTGCCTGACGCACTTTCAGTTGGGCCAGCGGGTTCGGCTCGTTGCTGCCCTTGACTTTGTCCATCACGTTGTAGGCGATGTAACCGAGGTTGAAACCAGCCTGGTCAGGCAGCTTCAGGGTCTTGTCTTCACGCAGCGCCTTGAGGTCGGCCGGACGCGGGAACAGGGTGACCTGGCACTCGTTTTTCTTCAGTTTCTGGATGCGTACCGACGGGTCGGTGGTGATGGCGAAGATCAGGTTGTCGATCTTCACGTCATCCGGCTTCCAGTAGTCCTTGTTCCCGGTGTAGCGGATGTTGGAGTCTTTCTGGTAGCTCTTGAACACGAACGGACCAGTGCCGACCGGCTTCTGGTTGATGTCGGCGGCCTTGCCTTCCTTGAGCAGCTGGGCGGCGTACTCGGCGGACTGGATCGAGGCGAAGCTCATGGCCATGTTCTGGATGAACGCGGCGTCTACGTCCTTGAGGGTGAACTTGACGGTCTTGTCGTCGACTTTATCGATCTTGGTGATGTTGGTATCCATCCCCATGTCGGTGAAGTACGGGAATTCGGTCGGGTACGCTTTGCGGAACGGGTCATCCTTGTTAATCATGCGATTAAAGGTGAACAGCACGTCGTCGGCGTTGAACTCACGGGTCGGCTTGAAGTAAGGAGTG
This sequence comes from Pseudomonas sp. Sample_16, assembly GCF_004307665.1. Taxonomy (NCBI): domain Bacteria; kingdom Pseudomonadati; phylum Pseudomonadota; class Gammaproteobacteria; order Pseudomonadales; family Pseudomonadaceae; genus Pseudomonas; species Pseudomonas sp. Sample_16. Next base: position 162,665 of record NZ_RCOB01000168.1, on the reverse strand, counting down.
GTGTGGAACTTGACGCCTTCGCGCAGATGGAAGGTGTACGTCAGGCCGTCATCGGAGACGTCCCAGCTGGTCGCCAGACCAGGAATGACAGCGGTGCCGCCGCGCTCGAACTGGGTCAGGCGGTTGAACATGGTTTCTGCAGAGGCGTCGAAGTCGGTTCCGGTGGTGTATTGACCTGGATCGAAACCGGCCGGGCTTCCTTCGGAGCAGAACACCAGGTTGGTCGCAGCTTGGGCGAACGGTGCGGCGGCCAATAAGCTGGCGCCGACTAAAAACGGAATGACCGCTTGTTTAAGCATGGTGGCCTCATGATTTGTTGTCATTTTTTAATTTTGAGGACGACCTCGTGAGTCGTGCCTGCGGATACTTATGCAGGGGGCATACCCAATGCAAGATCTTGAGCGACTGCAGGTCTTAAACGGTGGCACGAACGTACCTTAATGTCGCATTTGTATAAAAGTTGACGCATTTGACCGTTTGCGCGGCATTTTTGCAGTGCATTTAGTGCACCTTTGTGGTGCGAATATAGCTTGGGTTGCCCGTGGGTGGGGCGAGGTGTTACCTATTTATACCCCGCTCTAAAGGGGTGGGTAGAGATTGATGGGAGTGGTTATCGTTGCACTGCAATTGGTCGAGTTGTACGAAGTGCAACTGTGGCTGTTTTTCAGGGATTTCTGTCGTCGCAGATAGAGCATAGATGGCAGTTTGCAAAAAAAAAGGCGATCACCAAGTGATCGCCTGATTGCATGGTGGCTTCGACTCAGGGCATCAGCACTTCGATCGAGCCGTCAGCCGTCATGCTGACCTGGCTGGTGCCGGCTTCGACTTGTGGAGTGACCGGCGCCGCTTCGTCCATGCTGGCCGCTTTCATCATCATCGGCGCGCGCATGTACGGTTGCGGATAGCCGTTGCTGTTGAGGTTCAGGTTGACGATTTTGTAGCCTTTGCCGCCCAGCGCATCGGTTGCCAGTTGCGCCCGTGCCTTGAAGGCAGTCACTGCTTCCTTGAGCAAGGTGTCTTCGCTGGCCTTGCGGGTTGGCGTGGCAATGGCGAAGTCCATGCCGCCCATCTTCAGGTCTGTGAGCAGTTCGCCGGTCAACTTCGACAGGGCGGCAAAGTCGGTGCTTTCCAGGCGCAACTCGGCGCGTTCACGCCAGCCGGTGATCTTCTGGCCTTTGGTGTCGTAGATCGGATAGCTGTTGCGACTGCCTTGGCGCAGGGTGATGTCCTTGACCTGTTTGGCCTGGGCCAGCGCCTTGTTCATGGTGGTGCTGACGTCGGCCGCGAGTTTGGCCGGGTCGGTGTTTTGTTCTTCGGTGTAGAGGGTCACGATCATCAAGTCGCGAGCCACTTCCTGGCTGACTTCGGCGCGCAGGGAAATCTGGTTGTAATGAAGCTCGTCGGCCGCCAGGGTCGGGAGGCTGGCGAAAGCGCCAACGCTCAGGGCAAGGAGGGCGGCGCTGCGGCGGAATGTGTGCATGAAAGCTCCTGGGATGATGTGCAGGGAATCGTTCGGGCCTGCGTGAACCCATCAGACTCTAGCGATAATGATCCGGTTCGCACAGTTACAACTTCTATACAGATAACGTGTGCTGGGCTTTTTGTGGTGAGGGAGCTTGCTCCCATTCGGCTGCGAAGCAGTCGCAAAGTCGGATTGCAGGACCTCCCTGTTTTACCCGGTACGATGGAGCGGGCCTGCTACGCAGTCCAGCGGGACGGTGCGGCGATCCGACAAGCTCCCTCGCCACCACAGCGTTATCAGATTTGGCATGTGGTCGTTTGCCGCACTTTCGCTTCTGAAGGCGCCGCTTGGTTATACTCCCAATGATCCGCCTGGAGCGCTCATCAGGAGAGCTCATGCTCGCCCCCGTTCAAATCACTTCCGCCACTCGCCAGAATCTCTGGCGGCTGACTTTCATCCGGACTTTGGTACTGGCTGCCCAAGCCGGGTCGGTAGGCCTGGCCTACTGGTTCGAATTGTTGCCGTTGCCCTGGTTTCAACTGGCCGCCACCCTCGGTTGCTCAATGCTGCTGTGTGCATTCACCGCGATTCGCTTGCGCACCTCATGGCCGGTGACCGAGCTGGAATACGCCGTACAACTGGCCTGCGACCTGTTTATCCACAGTGCCTTGCTGTATTTCTCCGGGGGGTCGACCAACCCCTTCGTTTCCTATTATCTGGTGCCGCTGACCATCGCTGCCGTAACGTTGCCGTGGCGTTATTCGGTGATCCTGTCGGGCATCGCGCTGACGATGTACACCCTGTTGCTGGCACGCTTCTATCCGCTACAAACCTTCCCCATCGCCCGGGAAAACCTGCAGGTGTACGGGATGTGGCTGAGTTTCGCCCTGGCGGCGGCGGTGATCACCTTCTTCGCCGCTCGCATGGCCGAAGAACTGCGCCGACAGGAAGAGTTGCGCGCCATCCGCCGTGAAGAAGGCCTGCGCGACCAACAGCTCCTGGCTGTCGCCACCCAGGCCGCGGGCGCGGCGCATGAGCTGGGTACGCCATTGGCGACCATGAGCGTGCTGCTCAAGGAAATGCGCCAGGACCATCACGACCCGATGTTGCAGGACGACCTGAGCGTGTTGCAGGATCAAGTCAAGTTGTGCAAAGAGACCTTGCAGCAACTGGTACGCGCCGCCGAGGCCAATCGCCGGTTGGCGGTGGAAATGCAGGACGTTACCGATTGGCTCGACGAAGCGCTCAATCGCTGGCACCTGATGCGTCCGGAGGCCAGTTACCGCTTCCAGCGCCTCGGCCAGGGCACGGTGCCACGCATGGCGCCACCGCCTGACCTGACCCAGGCCTTGCTGAATTTGCTCAACAATGCCGCTGATGCCTGCCCGGAGGGCTTGCAGGTGACGCTGGACTGGGACGCCGAAAACCTCACCATCAGCATCCGCGATTACGGCGCAGGCGTACCATTGGCTATCGCCGAACAGATCGGCAAACCGTTTTTTACCACCAAGGGCAAAGGCTTCGGCCTGGGCCTGTTTTTGAGCAAGGCCAGCGTGACACGCGCCGGCGGCTCAGTGAAACTCTACAGTCATGAGGAAGGTGGCACGCTCACCGAGCTGCGCCTGCCCCGTGTCGCCCGAGGAGACCAACATGAGTGACGAAACCCAAGTCGAAGGCGAAGAACTGCCGCATTTGCTGCTGGTCGATGACGACGCCACCTTCACCCGCGTCATGGCTCGCGCCATGGCTCGCCGTGGTTTCCGCGTCAGCACGGCTGGCTCCGCCGAGGAAGGCCTGGAACTGGCCAAGGCCGATCTGCCGGACTACGCCGCACTGGACCTGAAAATGGATGGCGATTCCGGCCTGGTGTTGTTGCCCAAGTTGCTGGAAATGGACCCGGAAATGCGCGTGGTCATCCTCACCGGTTACTCAAGCATTGCCACCGCCGTCGAAGCGATCAAGCGTGGTGCCTGCAACTACCTGTGCAAACCGGCCGATGCCGACGACGTATTGGCGGCGCTGCTGTCCGAACACGCCGACCTCGACAGCCTGGTGCCGGAAAACCCGATGTCGGTGGACCGCTTGCAGTGGGAACACATTCAGCGGGTTTTGACCGAACACGAAGGCAACATTTCCGCCACTGCCCGCGCCCTGGGCATGCACCGCCGCACGCTGCAGCGCAAACTGCAGAAGCGCCCCGTTCGTCGCTGAACCTGCGCTGAACGAATGCGGGCCGCTCCTCGCGACAAACCGAACCGATCATCTATGATCGGTTCGTGCGTGTACTTTTCTCTATTGAGCCTTATCCATGAACCAGAACGCTGAGTACTCCGCGGTCAACGATGCTGTGCGCGGGCAGTTTTTTCGCAAAGTGTGGGCGATGATCACGCCTTACTGGCAAAGTGAGGAGAAGGCCAAGGCCTGGGCGTTGTTGATCGCGGTGATCGCGTTGTCACTGATCAGCGTGGGCATCTCGGTGTGGTTCAACACCTGGTACAAGGATTTCTATAACGCGCTGCAACAGAAAGACGAAGCCGCTTTCTGGCGCCTGATCCTGTACTTCTGCGCGATTGCGGCGGTGGCGATTGTCGGTGCGGTGTATCGCCTCTACCTGACTCAGATGTTGACGATCCGCTGGCGGGCCTGGCTGACCGAAAAACATTTCACGCGGTGGCTCAACGACAAGAATTACTACCAGCTGGAGCAGGGCGGCTACACCGATAACCCGGACCAGCGGATTTCCGAAGACCTCAACAACTTCACCAACAACACCCTTGAACTGGGTATCGGTCTGCTGCGCAATATCGTCAGCCTGGTGTCGTTCTCGATCATTTTGTGGGGCGTGTCGGGCAGTATCGAAGTCTTCGGTATCACCATTCCCGGCTACATGTTCTGGTGCGTGCTGGTTTACGCCGTGGTGGGCAGTTGGCTGACGCATTTGATCGGTCGTCGCTTGATCGGTCTGAACAACCAACAACAACGCTTCGAGGCCGACCTGCGTTTCTCCATGGTGCGGATTCGTGAGAATGCCGAAAGCATCGCGTTGTACAACGGCGAGCCGAACGAAAATCGTCGCTTGAGCGGCCGCTTCGGGATGGTCTGGCACAATTTCTGGGACATCATGAAGGTGTCCAAGCGCCTGACCTTCTTTACGGCAGGTTACAACCAGGCTGCCATTATCTTTCCGTTCATCGTTGCTTCGCCGCGTTACCTGGCGGGCAAGATCGAACTGGGCGAGTTGATGCAGATCAGCTCGGCGTTCGGCAATGTGCAGGAAAGTTTCAGCTGGTTTATCAGTGCCTACCAAAGCCTGGCTTCCTGGCGCGCCACCTGCGATCGTCTGCTCAGCTTCCGTCAGGCCATGACCGACAACGAACAGCGCGCACCGGCCATCGATGTGCAGAACCAGGGTGATGCATTGAAAGTGCACAACCTGGGCCTGGACCTGGCCGACGGCCGTCACTTGCTGACCAATGCCGACCTGACTGTGGAGGAGGGCGAGCGCGTGATGCTCAGCGGGCGTTCCGGCAGCGGCAAGTCGACGTTGCTGCGGGCGATGGGGCATCTGTGGCCGTCCGGTCACGGCAGCATTCGTCTGCCGGCGGCGCGTTATCTGTTCTTGCCGCAAAAGCCGTATCTGCCGATCGGTACGTTGCGTGAAGCGCTGAGTTATCCACAGGATGGCGGTACGTATCAGAGCGAGCGTTATGCGCACGTCCTGGAAACCTGCCGATTGCCGCATCTGGTGGCGCGTATTGATGAAGCCAATCACTGGCAACGCATGCTCTCGCCGGGTGAGCAACAGCGACTGGCCTTTGCCCGCGCGCTGCTTTACGCCCCGCAATGGCTGTACATGGACGAAGCGACCTCGGCGATGGATGAAGAGGACGAAGCGTCGCTGTATCAGGCACTGATCGACGAATTGCCCGGGCTGAGCATTGTCAGCGTTGGCCATCGCAGCAGTCTCAAGCGCTTCCATCCACGGCATGTGCGTATCGAAAATGGGCATCTGGTGGATCAGGCCGTGACCGCATAAACATCATGCCTCTGTAGGAGCAAAGCTTGCTCGCGATCACCATCATGCGGTTTTCGACCTGGGACCGCGTGATCGTTCATCGCGAGCAAGCTTTGCTCCTACCAGGGGTGGTGGTGATCGTACAACCGCGTTGCGCTATGATGCGGTTTCAGCAGCCGAATATTTCGAGACAGACGTCCACCATGGAAAACCCGAACGACGCACCACGCCTACCTCGCAAGCGCCGCAGCCTCGCTCAGGAACTGGTGACGGTGCTGTCCGAGCAGATCCGCGACGGTCACCTCAAGCGTGGCGACAAGTTGCCCACCGAGTCGGCGATCATGGATGCCCATGGTGTCAGCCGCACGGTGGTGCGCGAGGCGATTTCCCGTTTGCAGGCGGCGGGGCAGGTGGAGACCCGCCATGGTATCGGCACCTTCGTTCTCGACACACCGAGCCCGAGTGGTTTTCGCATCGACCCGGCAACCGTGGTCACCTTGCGTGACGTGCTGGCGATCCTGGAATTGCGCATCAGTCTCGAAGTGGAATCCGCCGGCCTCGCTGCCCAGCGTCGCAGTCCCGAGCAATTGGCCTTGATGCGCGCGGCACTGGATGCGCTGAACGAAAGCGTGTCTCACGCCAGTGATGCCGTGGCTTCGGACTTCCAGTTCCACCTGCAGATTGCCCTGTCCACCGGCAACCGTTACTTCACCGACATCATGACTCACCTGGGCACCAGCATCATTCCGCGCACTCGGCTCAACTCCGCGCGGCTGGCCCATGACGATCAGCAGCACTACATGAATCGCCTGAGCCGCGAGCACGAAGAAATCTACGATGCCATCGCCCGCCAGGACTCCGATGCCGCCCGCGCCGCCATGCGCCTGCACCTGACCAACAGCCGCGAGCGGTTGCGTCATGCCCATGAAGAGGCTGAGGCGCAGCGGGTTTAGGGGAGCACAGGATTTTCCACTGGCACCGTCACATAGTCGATGTACTCGACTGTGTTATCACTCAATACCTTGAATTTTTTTTGAGTGACCTCCAGGGTTTTTCCCGGCATCAACTCAAATTCGACCCAATCTCCAATGCTCACGTGCAGGTCGAATTCCATTGGCATGACCAGCGGCTTGAGCTGGGCGCTGGTCGGAAAGTTAAATCGATGTTTCGTTGGCATGACTGATTACCATTCGATGCGCAATGTCAGCAGTGAGCTGGTTTGTGGTTCGTTCTCGCCGCCGATCTGGTAGCACAGCGTGACTGTCTTGTTTACGTGTCTCTTCACTTCTTCTCTGGAGACGTAAACTTTCAGGTTTGGCGTTCTTGCGACGTCGTCAATGTCTTCGTTGTATTGTCCGGTAGGGATCTTTTTCCCCCGCCATTCCAGGTCGCCCTTGTCCAGATTCAAGATTGCAAAGGCTTCGTTGTAAGGCGAGGAATATGCGGAATCGGGAATGCAGACTTCCAGATCTCCTTGGAGCTTCGACAACACCACGACAGTTTCCTGATCGTCGGGCCGGGTTGTGATTCCTGTAAGCGTTGGGGCTTCAAGCGCCATGATGTATTCCTTGGAGTGTCGAGGTTGGCGAAATGGGTTGCGGCACATGCCAAGCTCCGGATCAGAGTTATCCCTCTAGAGATGCGTCATTCGGAACTGATAGAAATTACAGTTTCGACAAGCGGTTATGCTTCTTAGGGTCCTAGGATGACGTATCTCTAGGATTGGCATTGTTCGAAGCGCCATCCTCTTCATTCCCACCAAAGGCTTTTAAAATGGGGTTTTCGAGCCTTTTGTCGAACAATTTTCACCCAGCGCGATGAAATGCAGTTGACGGTTGTATTTTAAGTTGTACGATGACCTACAACTTCAGCGCAGGCTGAACGGTCATCACACACAAACGTCGCAACCCAGGGTGTTCGAATAATGAATCCACAAGAACTGAAGTCCATCCTCTCTTCCGGTCTGCTGTCTTTCCCGGTTACCGATTTCAATGCACAGGGCGATTTCAATCGCGCTGGCTACATCAAGCGTCTGGAATGGCTGGCCCCATACGGCGCCTCGGCTCTGTTCGCCGCAGGTGGCACCGGTGAGTTCTTCTCTCTGGCGGCCAGCGAATATTCGGAAATCATCAAGACTGCCGTCGACACTTGCGCCACCAGCGTGCCAATCCTGGCCGGCGTGGGCGGTTCGACCCGTCAAGCCATCGAGTACGCACAGGAAGCCGAACGTCTGGGCGCCAAAGGCCTGTTGCTGCTGCCGCACTACCTGACCGAAGCCAGCCAGGACGGTGTTGCCGCCCACGTTGAAGCGGTGTGCAAATCGGTCAACATCGGCGTCGTGGTCTACAACCGCAACGTTTGCCGCCTGAACGCGCCGCTGCTGGAACGTCTGGCCGAGCGCTGCCCGAACCTGATCGGCTACAAGGATGGCTTGGGTGATATCGAGTTGATGGTGTCGATCCGTCGCCGCCTCGGTGATCGCTTCAGCTACCTGGGCGGTTTGCCGACCGCTGAGGTCTACGCCGCTGCCTACAAGGCGCTGGGCGTGCCGGTCTACTCCTCGGCGGTGTTCAACTTCATCCCGAAAACCGCGATGGATTTCTACCACGCGATCGCTCGCGAAGATCACGCCACCGTTGGCAAGATCATCGACGACTTCTTCCTGCCGTACCTGGACATCCGTAACCGCAAAGCGGGTTATGCGGTGAGCATCGTCAAGGCCGGGGCAAAAATTGCCGGCTATGACGCAGGCCCTGTGCGGGCGCCGCTGACCGATCTGACTGGCGAAGAGTATGAAATGCTCGCGGCGCTGATCGACAAGCAGGGTGCGCAGTAACACATCCGATTAAGTAAGGCCGCTGAGTGATCAGCGGCCTTTTGCGTGAGGAGATCTTAAAGTGGCAGATGCAAAGCGTTTCGATAACTACATCAATGGTGAATGGGTTGCCGGTGGCGATTACTCGGCGAACATCAACCCGTCCGAGCTGAGCGACAACATCGGCGATTACGCCAAGGCAGACCTGGCCCAGGTCAACGCCGCCATTGATGCTGCCCGTGCCGCATTCCCGGCCTGGTCCACGTCCGGTATTCAGGCGCGTCACGATTCCCTGGACAAAGTCGGCAGCGAAATCCTCGCCCGCCGCGAAGAGCTCGGCACGCTGCTGGCCCGGGAAGAGGGCAAGACCCTGCCTGAAGCCATCGGTGAAGTGACCCGCGCCGGTAACATCTTCAAGTTCTTCGCCGGTGAATGCCTGCGTCTGTCCGGCGACTATCTGCCGTCGGTGCGCCCGGGCGTCAACGTCGAAGTGACTCGTGAAGCCTTGGGCGTGGTCGGTCTGATCACTCCGTGGAACTTCCCGATTGCCATTCCGTCGTGGAAAATCGCCCCGGCCCTGGCCTACGGCAACTGCGTTGTGCTCAAGCCTGCGGACCTGGTGCCGGGCTGCGCCTGGGCGCTGGCGGAAATCATTTCCCGCGCAGGCTTCCCCGCCGGTGTGTTCAACCTCGTGATGGGCAGTGGTCGAGTAGTGGGCGATGCACTGGTGCACAGCCCGAAGGTCGACGGCATCAGCTTCACCGGTTCCGTGGGCGTTGGTCGCCAGATCGCCGTGAGCTGCGTCTCGCGTCAGGCCAAGGTTCAGTTGGAAATGGGCGGCAAGAACCCGCAGATCATTCTCGACGACGCCGACCTCAAGCAAGCGGTCGAACTGTCGGTACAGAGCGCGTTCTACTCCACCGGCCAGCGTTGCACCGCGTCGAGCCGCTTCATCGTCACCGCCGGGATTCACGACAAGTTCGTTGATGCCATGGCCGAACGCATGAAGTCGATCAAGGTCGGCCACGCCTTGAAAGCCGGCACCGACATCGGCCCGGTCGTCTCGCAGGCGCAGCTTGAGCAAGACATGAAGTACATCGACATCGGCCAGTCTGAAGGTGCGCGTCTGGTCAGCGGTGGTGGTCTGGTGACCTGTGACACCGAGGGCTACTTCCTCGCGCCAACGCTGTTTGCCGACAGCGAAGCGTCGATGCGCATCAGCCGTGAAGAGATCTTCGGTCCGGTGGCCAACATTGTCCGCGTCGCCGATTACGATGCTGCGCTGGCCATGGCCAACGACACCGAATTCGGTCTGTCGGCGGGCATCGCCACCACATCCCTGAAGTACGCCAACCACTTCAAGCGCCACTCCCAGGCCGGGATGGTAATGGTCAACCTGCCGACCGCCGGCGTGGATTACCACGTTCCGTTCGGTGGGCGTAAAGGTTCATCCTATGGATCACGTGAGCAAGGTCGCTATGCGCAAGAGTTCTACACGGTCGTGAAGACCAGCTACATCGGCTCCTGATCCACGCAATACCCTGTAGGAGCCGGCTTGCTGGCGATCGCATCACCGCGGTGTCAATGACACACCGGGGTGCCCGCATCGCTGGCAAGCCAGCTCCCACAAAAGACCGAAGAAGATTCACCCGCGCATAAAAATAATTTGTGGGAGTACATCTACATGCAATCGACGCAAAAGCCGACTCACGTCCGCTATCTGATCCTGCTCATGCTTTTCCTGGTGACCACGATCAACTACGCCGACCGGGCTACCATCGCTATCGCTGGCTCCAGCCTGCAAAAAGACCTCGGCATCGACGCCGTCACCCTTGGCTATATTTTCTCCGCATTCGGTTGGGCCTACGTGGCCGGGCAAATTCCCGGGGGCTGGCTGCTGGACCGTTTCGGTTCGAAAAAAATCTACGCACTGAGCATCTTCACCTGGTCGCTGTTCACCGTGCTGCAAGGCTTCGTCGGTGAATTCGGCATGTCCACGGCGGTGGTTGCGCTGTTCATGCTGCGCTTCCTGGTGGGCCTGGCCGAAGCGCCGTCCTTCCCTGGCAACGCGCGCATCGTTGCGGCGTGGTTCCCGACCGCTGAACGCGGTACGGCCTCGGCGATCTTCAACTCCGCGCAATACTTCGCCACCGTGCTGTTCGCCCCGCTGATGGGCTGGATCGTCTACTCCTTCGGCTGGGAACATGTGTTCATCGTCATGGGTATCCTGGGCATCATCTTCTCGCTGATCTGGCTGAAAGTGATCTACAGCCCGCGTGAACACCCACGGATCAACGATGCCGAGTTCAAGCACATCTCCGAGAACGGCGGCATGGTCGACATGGACCAGAAGGGCAAGAAGTCCGACGGTCCGAAGTGGGATTACATCCGTCAGTTGCTGACCAACCGCATGATGCTCGGCGTGTACCTGGGCCAATATTGCATCAACGGTATCACCTACTTCTTCCTGACGTGGTTCCCGGTGTACCTGGTGCAGGAACGCGGCATGACCATCCTCAAGGCCGGTTTCATCGCCTCGTTGCCGGCGATCTGCGGCTTCATCGGTGGTGTGCTCGGCGGGGTGATTTCCGATTACCTGCTGCGCAAAGGCCATTCCCTGACCTTCGCCCGCAAGGCACCGATCATTGCCGGCCTGCTGGTTTCCAGCAGCATCGTGGCCTGCAACTATGTCGATGTTGAGTGGATGGTCGTCGGCTTCATGGCCCTGGCATTCTTCGGCAAAGGCGTGGGCGCACTGGGCTGGGCCGTGGTGTCCGACACCTCGCCGAAACAGATCGCCGGTCTGAGCGGTGGCCTGTTCAACACTTTCGGTAACCTGGCCTCGATCACCACCCCGATCGTGATCGGCTACATCATCAGTTCCACCGGCTCGTTCAAGTGGGCGCTGGTGTTCGTTGGTTGCAACGCACTGGTCGCGGTGTTCAGCTATCTGGTGATCGTCGGTCCGATCAAGCGTGTGGTGCTCAAAGAGCCACCGGTCAGCGGTCCTGAAACCAACAATAAATTGTCTCAAGCGCATTCCTGAGGAGCGGCGTCATGCAGTTGATTGAACATTCCGACTCGCCGCGCTACATCCGCCTGCACGAGCGGGACAATGTGGTGATCGTGGTCAACGATCAGGGCGTCCCGGCCGGCACCGAGTTTGCCGATGGTTTGGTCACCGTGGACTTCGTGCCACAGAGCCACAAGGTCACCCTGGAAGACATTCCCGAGGGTGGCCAGGTGATTCGTTACGGCCAGGTCATTGGCTACGCCTTGCAGCCGATTCCACGCGGCAGTTGGGTCAAGGAAGATCAACTGCGCATGCCGACCGCGCCACCGCTGGACAGCCTGCCGCTGTCTACCGAAGTGCCGGCCGCGCAAGCACCGCTGGAAGGCTTCACCTTCGAGGGTTATCGCAACGCCGACGGCACCGTCGGCACGCGCAACATCCTTGGCATCACCACCACCGTGCAATGTGTGACCGGTGTGCTCGATCACGCGGTCAAGCGCATCAAGGACGAATTGTTGCCCAAGTACCCGCACGTCGATGACGTGGTGGCACTGACCCACAGCTACGGCTGTGGCGTGGCGATTACGGCCACCGACGCCTACATCCCGATTCGTACCGTGCGCAATCTGGCGCGCAACCCGAACCTGGGTGGTGAGGCCCTGGTGATCAGCCTGGGTTGCGAGAAATTGCAGGCCGGGCAGGTGATGCACGAGGACGATGCCTCGGTGGACTTGAGCGAGCCGTGGCTCTATCGCCTGCAGGATTCCAGTCACGGTTTTACCGAGATGATCGAACAGATCATGGAACTGGCGGAAATCCGTCTGAAGAAGCTTGATCAACGCCGTCGGGAAACCGTGCCGGCGTCCGAGCTGATTCTCGGCATGCAGTGCGGTGGCAGCGATGCGTTTTCCGGCATCACTGCCAACCCGGCCCTCGGCTATGCCTCGGACCTGTTGCTGCGGGCGGGCGCGACGGTGATGTTTTCCGAAGTCACCGAAGTGCGCGACGCAATTTACCTGCTGACTTCTCGGGCACAGACCAGGGCGGTCGCCGAGGAACTGGTTCGGGAAATGGACTGGTACGACCGTTATCTCGCCAAGGGCGAAGCGGACCGCAGCGCCAACACCACGCCAGGCAACAAGAAGGGCGGGTTGTCGAACATCGTCGAGAAATCCCTGGGCTCGATCGTCAAGTCTGGCAGCAGTGCAATCAGCGGCGTGCTCGGCCCTGGCGAGCGGTTCAAGGACAAAGGCCTGATCTTCTGCGCGACCCCGGCCAGCGACTTCGTCTGCGGGACGTTGCAACTGGCGGCGGGGATGAACCTGCACGTGTTCACCACCGGACGTGGCACGCCTTATGGGTTGGCCATGGCACCCGTGGTGAAAGTGTCGACCCGGACGGAACTGGCGCAACGCTGGCCGGACCTGATCGACATTGACGCCGGGCGCATTGCTACAGGCCGGGCCTCCATCGAGGAACTGGGCTGGGAGTTGTTCCACTACTATCTGGATGTGGCCAGCGGCAAGCAGCAGACGTGGGCTGAGAAGCACAAGCTGCATAACGACATCACCTTGTTCAACCCGGCGCCGATCACCTGAGACCAACCAGTGATCGTTCCCACGCTCTGCGTGGGAACGCAACCCGGGACGCTCTGCGTCCCAAAAGCTCGACGCAGAGCGTCACAAGAGGCATTCCCACGCAGAGCGTGGGAACGATCCGGGTGAAAGTGGCTTATCATTAGCCTACTAACGACGCTCACCCAAGGTTACCCCCGGCATGCTGGCAATTTTCCTCGAAACCCTGAACATCACCGCACCGGTGTTCGCCATGCTGTTTCTCGGGGTGTTGCTCAAACGCATCGACTGGATCAACGACAACTTCATCCACACCGCATCGGCCCTGGTGTTCAACGTCAGCATGCCGGCGTTGCTGTTTCTGGGCATCCTGCATGCCGACCTGCACGCCGCGCTGCAACCGGCGCTGCTGATCTATTTCTCCCTCGCGACCCTGGTGTGCTTTGCCATCGCCTGGGGTTGGGCGATTGTCAAATGCCCGCGCGAAGACCGCGGAATTTATACCCAGGGCGCCTTTCGCGGTAACAACGGGGTCATCGGCCTGGCGCTGGCAGCGAGCATGTACGGCGACTATGGGATTTCCCTCGGGGCGATTCTCGCGGCGTTGGTCATCCTGTTCTACAACACGCTGTCGACCATCGTGCTGGCGGTGTACAGCCCGGTGATCAAGTCCGATCCGTGGAGCATCTGCAAAAGCGTCATGGTCAATCCGTTGATCATCAGCGTGTTTGCGGCGGCCCCGTTTGCGTACTTCAAAATCAGTCTGCCGGGATGGCTGGAGACGTCCGGCCAATATCTGGCGCAAACCACTTTGCCGTTGGCGTTGATCTGCATTGGCGGCACGTTGTCGCTGGCGGCGATGCGCAAAAGTGGTTCGATGGCATTCAGCTCGAGCCTGGTGAAAATGCTCGGCCTGCCGATCCTGGCGACACTCGGCGCCTGGCTCTGGGGCTTCCGTGGTGCGGAGTTGGGGATTCTGTTCCTGTACTTCGGCAGCCCGACTGCAGCGGCCAGTTTCGTCATGGCCCGCGCGGCGGACGGCAATCATGAATTGGCGGCGGCGATCATCGTGATCACCACGCTGATGGCAGCGGTCACCACCAATATCGGGATCTTTTTGTTGCAGTGGGGTGGGTGGATTTAATCGATAGATTTGCGGCGTGTATCAGTGCTCTTCGCGGGCAAGCCTCGCTCCTACGGGTTCGATATCCCCTGTAGGAGCGAGGCTTGCCCGCGAAGGGGGCGGACCTGATTACTCCGGCTTCTGGTAGCTATCAATCACTTCCTGCGCCGCCCGAAACGCATCGATTGCCGCCGGCACACCGGCATACACCGCGCAATGCAGCAGCGCTTCGCGGATTTCATCCACGGTGCAGCCGTTGTTCAGTGCGCCGCGTACATGACCTTTCAATTCCTGCGGGCACTTCAGCGCGGTCAGCGCGGCGAGGGTGATCAGGCTGCGGGTTTTCAGCGGCAAGCCTTCACGATTCCACACGGCGCCCCAGGCGTGTTCGTTGACGAAATCCTGTAATGGCTGGGTGAAATCTGTGGCGTTGCCCAGGGCGCGGTCGACAAAGGCGTCGCCCATCACTTGGCGACGTACTTCAACGCCGGGTTTTTTATGCTCGGTCATGGCAATTCCTTCTTGTGGTGTTGGCGCCGCCAGGCGCGCAGCGACGTGAACAACAAAAATGCCACCAGCGCCGGCAGGATGAAAAACAGCATCAGTTGTTCAAGCTTGCCCGCCAGTGGCATGCCGGTGGTGAACGACAACACGTGCAGGCCGTAAGCCAGGTACAAGCCCAGAAACAGCAGGCCTTCGGCGCGGGTTACGCGATAGCCGGAGTAGAACACCGGCATGCACAGCACGGCGACACCGAGCATCACCGGCAGGTCGAAGTCCAGGGCGTTGGGCGATACGGACAGCGGCGATGGCGCAAGCAGTGCCGTCACTCCGAGCACGCCCAGAAGGTTGAACAAATTACTGCCGATCACGTTGCCCACGGCGATCTCCCGTTCACCGCGCAACGCTGCGATCAGCGATGTCGCCAGTTCAGGCAAGGAGGTGCTGACCGCAACGATGGTCAGACCGATGATCCGCTCTGACAAACCCAGGTCGGTGGCAACCGCCACCGCTGCACCCAGCAACAGATGCCCCGCATACACCAGCATCCCCAGCCCGGCGATGATCATCAGCACGCTGGTGAACCATGGCGCTTCGCCGGTGAGGCTGTGAGCCGATACCGGACGCACAGAATGCCGTGACTGGCGCAGCAACAACGCCAGGTACAGAAGCAATGCCGCCAACAGAACCACACCATCGGCGCGAGTCAGTTCCTCATTCCACGCCAGTACAAACACCAGCAGGCTGGCACCGATCATCAGTGGAATATCCAGGCGCACCAGTTGCCGCGACACCCGCAGCGGAATGATCAACGCCGAGAGGCCGAGAGTGACCAGGATGTTGAAAATGCTGCTGCCGATCACACTGCCGACAGCGATGTCGGCGTTATGGGTCAGCGTGGCTTGCAGGCTGACGGCCATCTGCGGCGCGCTGCTGCCGAGGGCGACGATGGTCAGGCCGATGATCAGCGGTCGAACATGCAGGCGCGCGGCCAGTCGTACCGCGGCGCGCACCATCAATTCGGCGCCGGCAATCAACAGCACCAGGCCGCTGAGCAATTCGATCACGCTGATCAGGGGTAGGTCGGCTAGTCCGAAAATGGCTGGGGCTCCAAGTGTCAGTCGTCGAGGGCCTGGACGCGAACCCGCGCAGTGCCGCTCCTGAGCATGCCCAAGCGCGCGGCAGCTTCATGTGACAAGTCGATCAGGCGTCCACGGGTATGTGGCCCGCGGTCGTTGATGCGCACCACGCAGGACTTGTCGTTGTTCAGGTTAGTGACCTTCACCCGTGTGCCGAAAGGCAATTGGCGATGGGCCGCGGTCAGGGAATTCTTGTTGAAACGCTCACCACTGGCGGTGCGCTTGCCTTGGTGTTTGGCGCCGTAATACGAGGCAACGCCGGTCTTGTCATAGCCGTGCGGATCGACGATATCGTTGCTGGCGCAACCGGCAAGGAGCGAGAGGAGGGCGCAGGCACTTAGCAGACGCTTCATTAGGTGACCCCATGATCGTTCCCACGCTCCGCGTGGGAATGCAGCCCGTGACGCTCCGCGTCACAAAATAAGCGGACGCAGAGCGTCCAGAGAGGCGTTCCCACGCAGAGCGTGGGAACGATCCCTGTGGTTAGCCTTCGAGCTTGCTTTTCAGCAATTCGTTCACCTGCTGCGGGTTGGCCTTGCCTTTGGAGGCTTTCATGGCCTGGCCGACGAAGAAGCCGAACATCTTGCCGCGCTTGGCTTCGTCTGCCGCGCGGTATTGCTCGACCTGTTCGGCGTTGGCCGCGAGCATTTCGTCCAGCACCGCCGAGATGGCGCCGGTGTCGGTCACTTGCTTGAGGCCACGCTTGTCGATGATCTCGTCGGCACTGCCTTCGCCGTTGGCCATCGCTTCAAACACTACCTTGGCAATCTTGCCGGAGATGGTGTTGTCCTTGATGCGCAACAGCATGCCGCCCAGTTGCTCGGCGGAAACCGGCGACTGTTCGATGTCCAGGCCTTGCTTGTTGAGCAGGCTGCCCAGTTCGACCATCACCCAGTTCGCCGCCAGTTTGGCGTCGCCGCCGATGCTCGCGACTTTCTCGAAGTAATCGGCTTGTTCGCGGCTGGTAGCCAAGACGCTGGCGTCGTACACCGACAGGCCGAATTGCGCCTGGAAGCGCTCGCGCTTTTGCGGTGGCAATTCCGGCAGGGTGGCGCGCACGTCGTCGAGGAACGCGTTCTCGATGACCACTGGCAGCAGGTCAGGATCGGGGAAATAACGGTAGTCGTTGGCTTCCTCTTTACTGCGCATCGGACGGGTTTCGTCCTTGTTCGGATCGTACAGGCGGGTCTGCTGGATCACTTTGCCGCCGTCTTCGATCAGCTCGATCTGGCGCTGGATTTCCGAGTTGATCGCTTTCTCGATGAAGCGGAACGAGTTGACGTTCTTGATCTCGCAGCGGGTGCCGAACTCGACCTGGCCTTTCGGACGGATCGACACGTTGCAGTCGCAACGCAGCGAGCCTTCGGCCATGTTGCCGTCGCAGATGCCCAGGTAGCGCACCAGCGCGTGGATCGCCTTGACGTAGGCCACGGCTTCCTTGGCGCTGCGCATGTCCGGCTCGGAGACGATTTCCAGTAGCGGCGTGCCGGCACGGTTCAGGTCGATGCCGCTGGCGCCGCTGAACTCTTCGTGCAGGCTCTTGCCGGCGTCTTCTTCAAGGTGCGCGCGGGTGATACCGACACGTTTGACCGTGCCGTCTTCCAGGGCGATGTCCAGGTGGCCCTTGCCGACGATCGGCAATTCCATCTGGCTGATCTGGTAGCCCTTGGGCAGGTCCGGGTAGAAGTAGTTTTTACGGGCGAACACGTTGTGCTGGCCGATCTCGGCGTCGATCGCCAGACCGAACATCACCGCCATGCGCACCGCTTCCTGGTTCAGCACCGGCAGCACGCCGGGCATGCCCAGGTCGATCAGGCTGGCCTGGGTGTTCGGCTCGGAACCGAAGGTAGTGGAACTACCGGAAAAGATTTTCGACCGGGTGGTGAGCTGAGTGTGAATCTCCAGCCCGATCACGACTTCCCATTGCATGTGTGTCTCCTCAGAAGCCGGTTGGGGTGCGGGTGTGCCAGTCAGTATTCAATTGATACTGGTGGGCAACGTTCAACAGGCGGCCTTCCTGGAAATACGGAGCGAGCAGTTGCACGCCGACCGGCAGGCCGTCGACAAAACCTGCCGGCATCGACAGGCCCGGCAGGCCCGCGAGGTTGGCGGTGATGGTGTAGACGTCTTCCAGGTAAGCAGCGACCGGGTCGCTGTTCTTGGCGCCGAGCTTCCAGGCCGGGTTCGGCGTGGTTGGGCCGAGGATGATGTCGACCTCATTGAAGGCCGCCATGAAGTCGTTCTTGATCAAGCGGCGGATCTTCTGCGCCTTCAGGTAGTAGGCATCGTAGTAACCGGCGGACAGCGCGTAGGCGCCGACCATGATCCGGCGCTGCACTTCCGGCCCGAAGCCTTCGCCGCGAGAGCGTTTGTACAGGTCGATCAGATTGACCGGGTTTTCGCAGCGATAACCGAAGCGCACGCCGTCGAAACGCGACAGGTTGGACGAGGCTTCCGCCGGGGCGATCACGTAGTACGCCGGAATAGCGTGCTGCATGTTCGGCAGACTGATTTCCTTGATCACGGCGCCGAGCTTTTTCAGCTCTTCGACACTGGCCATGATCAGGTCGGCGATGCGTGGGTCCAGACCTGCGCTGAAATATTCCTTCGGCACGCCGATGCGCAGGCCTTGCAGCGAGCCGTTGAGGCTGGCGCTGTAATCAGGCACGGGTTCGTCGATGCTGGTGGAGTCGTTCGGATCGAAACCGGCCATGCCTTGCAACAAAATCGCACAGTCTTCGGCGGTGCGCGCCATCGGGCCGCCCTGATCGAGGCTGGACGCGTAAGCGATCATGCCCCAACGCGACACGCGACCGTACGTCGGTTTCAGGCCTGTAAGGTTGGTCAATGCAGCGGGCTGACGAATGGAACCACCGGTGTCGGTGCCGGTCGCCGCTGGCAGCAGACGAGCGGCGACTGCCGCCGCCGAACCACCGGACGAACCACCCGGCACGTGTTCCAGGTTCCACGGGTTTTTCACCGGGCCGTAGTAGCTCGACTCGTTGGCCGAACCCATGGCAAATTCGTCCATGTTGGTCTTGCCCAGGGTTACAGCCCCGGCAGCGGCCAGCTTGGCGACGACGGTGGCGTCGTACGGTGCCTTGAAGTTGTCGAGCATCTTCGAGCCGCAGCTGGTGCGAATACCCTGGGTGCAGAACAGGTCCTTGTGGGCGATCGGCGCGCCCAGCAGCGCGCCGCTCTCACCATTGGCCCGGCGGGCGTCAGCGGCTTTCGCCTGCGACAGCGCCAGGTCTTCGGTGAGGCTGATGAAGCTGTTGAGCTGAGGATCGAGCTGGGCGATGCGCGCCAGCAGGACTTTGGTCAGCTCTTCGGAAGAAAACTTTTTATCGGCGAGTCCGCGGGCGATCTCGGCCAGAGTCAATTGATGCATTGCAGGCTCTTTCCCTTTAGTCGATGACTTTCGGAACCAGGTACAGGCCGTTTTCGACCGCTGGTGCGATGGACTGGTAGGCCTCGCGGTTATTGGTCTCGGTCACGACGTCTGCACGCAGGCGCTGGCTGGCTTCCAGTGGGTGAGCCAGCGGTTCGATACCGTCGGTATTGACCGCCTGCATTTCGTCGACCAGCCCGAGAATGCTGTTGAGGGCCGAAGTGATGTGTGGAAGATCGGCATCATTGAGGCCAAGGCAGGCCAGATGAGCGATTTTTTCCACGTCGGAGCGTTCAAGCGCCATTGGGATTCTCCAGTGGAAAACAAAACGGACGGCGTCCGTGTGTTAGATTGTCGGAACACTACCGCACTTCTACGGTCATAAGGCCGCGATTGTGGGGCTTGGTGCACAGAAAAGCGGCCAATTTAACATATTGGCGCCTTGCCCAAAATCCCTGTCGTTGTTAGAGTTTGCCGCACTTTTTTACCCACGCGTTGCCTAGGGTCCCTTTCCCATGTTCAAGAAACTGCGTGGCATGTTTTCCAGCGATCTTTCCATTGACCTGGGCACTGCCAACACCCTTATTTACGTGCGCGAGCGCGGTATCGTCCTGAATGAGCCATCGGTTGTGGCCATTCGGACACACGGTAACCAGAAAAGTGTCGTGGCTGTCGGCACCGAAGCGAAGCGCATGCTGGGCCGTACGCCAGGCAACATTGCTGCCATTCGTCCGATGAAAGACGGCGTGATCGCCGATTTCAGCGTTTGCGAAAAGATGCTGCAGTATTTCATCAACAAGGTTCACGAAAACAGCTTCCTGCAGCCCAGCCCTCGTGTGCTGATCTGCGTTCCGTGCAAATCCACCCAGGTTGAGCGTCGTGCCATCCGTGAGTCGGCCCTTGGTGCCGGTGCCCGCGAAGTGTTCCTGATCGAAGAGCCGATGGCCGCTGCGATCGGTGCCGGCCTTCCGGTTGAAGAAGCTCGCGGTTCGATGGTTGTCGATATCGGTGGCGGTACCACCGAAATCGCACTGATCTCCCTGAACGGTGTGGTGTACGCCGAATCCGTACGTGTGGGCGGCGACCGTTTCGACGAAGCGATCATCACTTACGTACGTCGCAACTACGGCAGCCTGATCGGCGAATCCACCGCCGAGCGCATCAAGCAGGAAATCGGTACGGCCTACCCGGGCGGTGAAGTTCGTGAAGTCGACGTTCGTGGCCGTAACCTGGCCGAAGGCGTTCCACGCGCGTTCACCCTGAACTCCAACGAAGTGCTGGAAGCTCTGCAGGAGTCTTTGGCCACCATCGTTCAGGCAGTGAAAAGTGCCCTGGAGCAATCGCCTCCGGAACTGGCTTCCGATATCGCCGAGCGTGGTCTGGTGCTGACCGGTGGTGGCGCCTTGCTGCGCGACCTCGACAAGCTGCTGGCCCAGGAAACCGGTCTGCCGGTGATCGTCGCCGAAGACCCGCTGACCTGCGTTGCTCGCGGCGGTGGCCGTGCATTGGAAATGATGGATAAACACACCATGGATCTGCTTTCCAGCGAATAAGTCGCCGGGACGCCTCTATGCTGTTGAGCGCGCAGGCGGCACTTTGCAGTGCTGCCTGTTCGCGTTTATCTTCTGTCACTCTGCATCCAGGCCGGTTTGCTGCCGTATGAATAAAGAGAACATTTGCCTGGGAGGAGCGGCTTATTAAACCGCTTTTCACCAAGGGTCCCTCACTGGGCGTGCGCTTGTTGGTGCTGGTCGTGCTTTCGGTCGCGCTGATGGTGGTCGATGCCCGCTTCACACTGCTCAAGCCAGTGCGTAGCCAAATGTCGCTGGTGTTGATGCAGTCTTACTGGATCACCGACCTGCCGCAGCGGCTATGGCAAGGTGTCGCCAGCCAGTTTGGCAGCCGGACCGAACTCGTCGCCGAAAACGAAAAACTCAAGACTGAAAACCTGCTGTTGCAGGGGCGCATGCAAAAGCTTGCCGCCCTGACCGAGCAGAACGTCCGGCTGCGCGAGTTGCTGAACTCTTCGGCACTGGTCAACGAGAAGGTCGAAGTGGCCGAGTTGATCGGCATGGACCCTAATCCGTTCACCCATCGCATCATCATCAACAAAGGTGAGCGCGACGGTGTGGTTCTCGGTCAGCCGGTACTCGATGCCCGCGGCCTGATGGGCCAGGTGGTGGAGTTGATGCCGTACACCTCCCGCGTACTGTTGCTGACCGATACCACCCACAGCATTCCGGTGCAGGTCAACCGCAACGGCTTGCGCGCAATTGCCAGTGGCACCGGTAATCCGGAGCGCCTGGAGCTGCGTCATGTGGCCGACACCGCCGACATCAAGGAAGGCGATCTGTTGGTCAGCTCCGGCCTGGGGCAGCGTTTCCCGGCCGGTTATCCGGTCGCGACGGTCAAGGAAGTGATTCACGATTCCGGCCAGCCATTCGCCATTGTCCGTGCGGTGCCGACTGCAGCACTGAATCGCAGCCGTTACCTGCTGCTGGTGTTCAGCGACACCCGTACCCCGGAAGAGCGTGCCAACGATGCCGCCCAGGCGCAGGAATCCCTGGATGCGCAGGGCGGTGGGCCGGTTATTCCGGCGACCGTGCCCAAACCGGCGCTCGTCCCGTCAGCCGTTGCAGCACCTGCGACACCGACAGCGGCCACACCCGCAGCCCCGGCGACCACACCGCCTGCCGCCACACCGGTCAAGCCAACGGCCACGCACCCGGCCGCCCCTAAACCACCTGCGACCGTACCCGCTGCCGCCAAACCACCGGCCGCTCAACCTGCCGTCGTCAAGCCTGCTGCCAAACCGCCAGTCTCTGCGCCGGCTACTCCTGGGGGACGAGAATAATGGTCGGTGTTACTGCCTCCCGAAATGGCTGGATCGTCTGGCTGACATTCGCCATCGGTTTGCTGCTCAGCGTTTCGCCGCTGCCGCAATTCATGGAAATCCTGCGTCCGCTGTGGCTGGCGCTGTTGCTCGCGTTCTGGGCGTTGGCCTTGCCGCAGAAGGTCGGGATGGTCACCGCGTGGTGCCTGGGCCTGGCCGAAGACGTGCTCTACGGTACGCTGCTGGGCCAGAACGCATTGATCCTGACTCTCATCACTTACCTGGTCCTGGCGCTGCAACAACGTCTGCGGATGTTCCCGATGTGGCAGCAGAGCCTGGTGATACTGGTGATCTTCGGTCTCGCGCAGTTGGTCCAGTTGTGGCTCAGCGCCCTGACCGGTAACCGTCAGCCAACCTTGGCGCTGGTGTTGCCGGCGCTGGTCAGCGCCTTGCTCTGGCCCTGGATCAGCTTCGGTTTGCGCGGATTGCGTCGACGCTACAAAATCAATTAATTCGCTCAGGCATTAGACAGGGAGAGGTCTTGATGAAACGGTTGTACCTCGCCTCTGGTTCGCCGCGTCGGCGTGAACTGCTTACGCAGATCGGCGTACCGTTTTCCGTCATCAGTGCGGATATCGATGAAACCCCTTTGATCCATGAAACCCCGTCGGCCTATGTCGAGCGCCTGGCGCGCGGCAAGGCCGAGGCCGGGCAGCGTACGGTCGTGTCTGACGAATCGTTCTGTGTGCTCGGCGCCGATACCGCCGTGGTGCTCGACGGAAAAATTCTTGGCAAACCGCTTGATGAAGCCGACGCGTGCGCCATGCTGATGATGTTGTCCGGCAACGAACATCAGGTGCTGACCGCAATTGCCGTGCTTGAAGGCGAGCATTGCGAGTCTCGGGTAATTACCAGCCTGGTGCGTTTTCGCCCGATCACGCGTGACGAGGCCGCGGCCTATTGGGCCAGCGGCGAGCCGCAGGACAAGGCCGGCGGCTACGGCATACAAGGGCTGGGCGCGGTGTTTGTCGCCGGGCTCAATGGAAGTTACTCGGCGGTGGTCGGACTGCCGCTGTGCGAAACCTTCGAGGTGCTCGGCCATTTCGGCATACCCTGTTGGCAAACCCATAACGCGCGTTGAGCGTCGTACTGAACAGATGCGGCCATTACCGTGAACATGCCTGAACGAGACCCTGCCATGAGCGAAGAGATCCTGATCAACATCACGCCGATGGAATCGCGCGTGGCGGTGGTCGAAAACGGTGTCCTGCAAGAGGTTCACGTCGAACGCACGCAAAAGCGCGGGATCGTCGGCAACATCTATAAAGGCAAGGTTGTGCGGGTATTGCCGGGCATGCAGGCGGCATTTGTCGATATCGGCCTGGATCGCGCCGCCTTCATTCATGCATCGGAAATTTCCCTGCGCGAGGGTCCGGCGGTCGAAAGCATCAGTGCGCTGGTGCATGAAGGCCAGAGCCTGGTAGTGCAAGTCACCAAGGATCCGATCGGCTCAAAAGGCGCACGGTTGACCACGCAACTGTCGATCCCTTCGCGCTATCTGGTCTACATGCCGCGCACCGCACATGTCGGCATTTCGCTGAAGATCGAGGATGAAGCCGAGCGCGACCGCCTCAAGCAAGTGGTCACCGATTGCGTTGCCAAAGAGGGCATCAAGGAAGCCGGCGGATTCATCCTGCGTACAGCAGCCGAAGGGGCCGGCGCCGATGAAATCCTCATGGACATCCGCTATCTGCGCAGGCTGTGGGACCAGATCAGCGAGCAAATCAAAACCATCAGCGCACCGAGCGTGATCTACGAAGATCTCGGCCTGGCGTTGCGCACCCTGCGCGATCTGGTGAGCCCCAAGATTGAGAAAATCCGCATCGATTCCCGGGAAACGTTCCAGAAAACCACGCAGTTTGTCGCCGAACTGATGCCGGAGATCGCCGATCGTCTGGAACACTACCCCGGCGAGCGGCCGATTTTCGATCTGTATGGCGTCGAAGACGAAATCCAGAAAGCCCTGGAGCGCAAAGTGCCGCTCAAGTCCGGTGGTTATCTGGTGGTCGACCCGGCGGAAGCCATGAGTACCATCGACGTCAACACCGGCGCGTTTGTCGGTCACCGCAACCTCGAAGAAACCATTTTCAAGACCAACCTCGAAGCGGCGACTGCCATTGCTCGTCAACTGCGTCTGCGCAACCTCGGCGGGATCATCATCATCGACTTCATCGACATGGAAGATGAAGAGCATCAGCGCCAGGTGCTGCGCACGCTGGAGAAGCAGCTCGAACGGGATCACGCCAAGACCAACATCATTGGCATCACCGAGCTTGGCCTGGTGCAGATGACCCGCAAACGCACGCGGGAAAGTCTCGAGCAAGTGCTTTGCGAGCCGTGCACGAGTTGCCAGGGTCGCGGCAAGTTGAAGACTCCGGAAACCGTTTGCTACGAAATTTTCCGCGAAATTCTCCGTGAGGCGCGCGCCTATCAGGCGGAAGGCTATCGTGTATTGGCGAACCAGAAAGTTGTCGACCGCCTGCTCGATGAAGAGTCGGGCAACGTCGCCGAACTCGAAGGTTTCATCGGGCGCACCATCCGTTTTCAGGTGGAAACCATGTACTCCCAGGAACAATACGACGTGGTGTTGCTCTGAGTCGCTGCGTCGTGATTTTTCCACAATGGCTGGCCTCAGCTTTTTGCAAAACATTTGCCATGGGAGCCAACTGACATGGAGCGTCTGACACGCATTTTGGCCGCACTGACCCGCTGGGGTCTGGGCCTGTGCGCGTTGGTTTTGGTGTTGATGGCGTTTTACGTCAGTCTCGGCCGGGAACTGACGCCGCTGGTGGCCGAATACCGCGCCGAAGTCGAAACCAAAGCCAGCGAGGCTTTGGGCATGCCGCTGCAAATTGGCGAGCTGCGGGGCGACTGGAGTGGTTTCGCGCCCATTCTCTCGGCCCACGATGTGACGGTCGGTGACGGCACCAATGCCTTGCATCTGGAAAAGGTGCGCGCGGTGCCGGACCTCTGGGCCAGCCTGATGGCCCGTGAAGTGCGCATAGCCCATCTGGAACTCAACGGCCTGAAGATCAGCCTCAAGGAACGCGAGGACGGGCAGTGGGCGCTGGAGGGCTTGCCGGTCAAGGACGATCAGCCGCTGGACCCCGAGCAAATGCTCAATCGCATGCAAATGATCCAGCGCTTGTCGGTGCTCGACAGCCAGGTCACCTTGCAACCGTTTGCTGAGTCGCCGCTGACCCTGACCTACGTCGGCCTGAGTCTGAAAACCGGTGCGGTTCGCCAGCGACTGGATGCCCGCCTGACGTTGCCGGACGGGCAGCCGGTGGCCATTAACCTGCGCACCCGCATTCGGGCAAGTCAGTGGAAGGACGGCGAAGCGCAGGCTTATGTCAGCCTGCCGCAGAGCGACTGGTCAAAATGGCTTCCCGAACGACTGACCCGACAGTGGAATTTCTCCGAGATCAAGGCCGGTGGCGAGGTGTGGGTCACCTGGGGGCAAGGGACGCTGCAGAGTGCAGCGGTGCGCCTGAATGCGCCGCAACTCAATGGCGCCTATGCCGAGCGTAAACCCGTCAAGATCAGTAACCTGGCGCTCAACGCCTACTTCCAGCGCAACGCCGAAGGCATGATGGTGACCCTGGATTCGCTGGCCATGAACCTTGGTGAACGTCGCTGGGAAACGCATCTGCAGCTCAAGCAAACCGCGGCCTCCGACAAGTCCGAAGAGCTCTGGCACCTGCAAGCCGACCGCCTCGACCTGACTCCGCTGACACCGTTGCTCAATGCCTTGGCGCCCTTGCCTGAAGGTCTGGCTACAGTGGTTGAACGGCTGAAGGTGACCGGAGGGTTGCGCAACGTTCTGATCGATTTGCGCCCTAACGCCACCGACGACAGCAAGTTCAGTTTCGCGGCCAACCTTGAGCAGGTTGGGTTTGATGCCTATCACGGGGCTCCGGCGGCACGAAATGTAACGGGCAGCATCAGCGGTGATCTTGGGCACGGCGAACTGCGCATGGACAGCAAGGATTTCATGCTGCACCTGGACCCGATTTTCGCCAAGCCATGGCAATACATCCAGGCCAACGCCCGCCTGACCTGGAAACTCGACAAAGAGAGTTTCACCCTGATCGCGCCGTACCTGAAGGTGCTGGGTGAGGAGGGCAAGATAGCCGGTGATTTTCTGATTCGCCTGTTTTTCGATGAAACCCGGGAAGATTACATGGATCTGCGGGTCGGCCTGGTGGACGGTGACGGTCGCTATACCGCCAAGTACCTGCCGACTGTCCTCAGCCCGGCGCTGGACGAATGGCTGCGCACGGCGATTCTCAAAGGGGCGGTGGATCAAGGCTTCTTCCAGTATCAAGGTTCGCTCAACCACGGCGCCGCCGAGACCGACCGCAGCATCAGCCTGTTTTTCAAGGTGCACGATGCCGAACTGGCGTTCCAGCCAGGTTGGCCACACGTCAGCAAGGTCACCGGTGATGTGTTCGTTGAAGACAGCGGCGTGCGCATCCTGGCCAGCAAGGGCCAACTGCTCGACACCCGGGTCAGCGACATTTACGTCAATATTCCCCACGTACCCCAGGGGCAGAACAGTCATCTGTTTCTCGACGGTGGGTTCGCCGGCGGGTTGGGCGATGGCCTGAAAATCCTCAAGGAAGCGCCGATCGGCACTGCCGAGACCTTTGCCGGCTGGGAAGGCGAGGGTGATCTGCAAGGCAAGCTGAAGCTGGATATCCCGCTGGCCAAAGGTGAACAGCCGAAAATCCAGGTCGACTTCAAAACCGCCAAGGCTCGCCTGAAACTTCCCGAGCCCCCTCTGGAGCTGACTCAACTCAAAGGCGATTTTCGTTTTGATAGCACCAAGGGGCTAAGCGGGCAGAGCATCACCGCCCGGGCTTTCGATAAACCGGTGAACGCGCAAATTTTTGCCGATGGCCGCGAAGGCAAGCTCAATACCCGGGTCGTGGCCTCGGGGCAGGTTGAAGTGAAGAAACTCACCGAGTGGCTGAGCGTTACCCAACCTTTGCCAGTCAGTGGCGTGATCCCGTATCAGCTGCAACTGACACTGGATGGTGCCGACAGCCAGTTGATGGTCAACTCCAGTCTCAAGGGCGTTGCCGTCGATCTGCCTGCACCTTTCGGCCTGACAGCAGAGGAGGGGCGAGACACGACATTTCGCATGACGTTGCAGGGCGCAGAGCG
Source organism: Pseudomonas sp. Sample_16 (assembly GCF_004307665.1). Taxonomy (NCBI): domain Bacteria; kingdom Pseudomonadati; phylum Pseudomonadota; class Gammaproteobacteria; order Pseudomonadales; family Pseudomonadaceae; genus Pseudomonas; species Pseudomonas sp. Sample_16. The sequence goes on along the minus strand of NZ_RCOB01000168.1, from coordinate 135,570 downwards.
GCGTTACTGGGTGAACTACGGTCAGCTGGCGAATTTCACCTTTGCCGCACCGACGGGCAACTTTAACAACGGCCGTGGTGAGTTGTTCCTCGGCAACGGCGACGCGGTGTTACCCGGCGCTAAAGGCTTGCGTATTCGCGGAGTGCTGTCGGAGCTGGATGTCGGCCCCTGGCAGGATCTGGTCAATAAATACGCCGGACAGGATCCGGGGGGCAGTGCCAAGCAACTGCTCAGCAGCGCCGACTTCAAGGTCGGCAAGCTCAGCGCGCTCGGCACTACGCTGGATCAGGCTTCTGTGCAATTGACGGGCAAGCCGTCCGCCTGGGCCTTGCAGCTCGACAGCCAGCAGGCCAAGGGCAGTGCCACTATTCCCGATGCGAAAGCCGCGCCGTTGGTGGTCAACTTGCAATACGTGCGTTTGCCGGCACCTGATCCGACGGTACTGGCCGACGAAAACTCCCCGGACCCACTGGCCTCAGTCGATCCGACGAAGATTCCGGCGCTGGATATCACCATCAACCAGTTGTTCCAGGGCAACGACCTGGTCGGCGGCTGGTCATTGAAGATTCGTCCGACGCCTAAAGGCATTGCGTTCAATTCGCTGGACATGGGCCTGAAGGGCATTCTGTTGCAGGGCAGTGGTGGCTGGGAAGGCGTGCCCGGTTCCAGCACAAGCTTTTTCAAGGGCCGGGCCAGCGGCAAGAACCTCGCTGATGTGCTCAAGGGCTGGGGCTTTGCGCCGAGCGTCACCAGCCAGGAATTCCATATGGACGTCGATGGGCGCTGGCCGGGATCGCCAGCATGGCTGGCGACCAAGCGCTTCTCGGGCACGCTGGACGCCTCACTCAAAGAAGGCCAGTTTGTCGAAGTCGAAGGCAGTGCCCAGGCTTTGCGTGTGTTCGGCCTGCTCAACTTCAATTCCATTGGTCGCCGCTTGCGTCTGGACTTCTCCGACCTGTTCGGCAAAGGCTTGAGCTATGACCGGGTCAAAGGCTTGCTGGAGGCAAACAACGGCGTGTACGTCACGCGTGAACCGATCCGCCTGACCGGCCCGTCGAGCACCATCGAGCTTGATGGCACTTTGAACATGGTCGCCGATCAGATCGATGCGAAACTGCTGGTGACCTTGCCGGTGACCAACAACCTGCCGATTGCCGCGCTGATCGTCGGAGCACCGGCCATCGGTGGTGCGCTGTTTCTGATCGACAAGCTGATCGGAGACCGCGTGGCTCGCTTCGCCAGTGTGAAGTACACCGTCAAGGGGCCGTGGAAAGAACCGAAAATCACCTTCGACAAGCCGTTTTGAGTTTCTTTTTTGAAAAGGCGCTCGGCAAATCTATGGAGTAGCATGGCCGCATACGTTTCCAGGAGTGCGCCATGTCTGTAGCGGTGATTCAAATGGTCAGCCAGAGCGATGTGCTGGCCAATCTGGTCCAGGCCCGACGCCTGCTCGAACAGGCTGCGAAGGCTGGGGCTGTGCTTGCCGTGCTGCCGGAAAACTTCGCTGCCATGGGGCGCCGCGACATTGCCGACATCGGCCGCGCCGAGGCCTTGGGCGAAGGCCCGATCCTGCCATGGTTGAAACAGACCGCACGTGACCTCAAGTTATGGATAGTGGCCGGCACTTTGCCGTTGCCGCCGGTGGATCAACCGACGGCCAAGGTGCATGCCTGCTCGCTGCTGGTCGATGATCAAGGCGAAACAGTGGCGCGCTACGACAAACTGCACCTGTTCGACGTCGACGTGGCCGACAATCGTGGCCGTTACCGTGAATCCGATGACTATGCTTATGGCAGTGGCGTTGTGGTGGCGGACACGCCGGTTGGCCGGGTTGGCCTGACAGTCTGTTATGACTTGCGCTTTCCGGAGCTCTACAGCGAATTGCGTGCAGCCGGCGCGGAGCTGATTACCGCTCCATCGGCGTTCACCGCGGTGACCGGCGCGGCGCATTGGGATGTGCTAATTCGCGCACGGGCCATCGAGACACAGTGTTATGTGCTCGCGGCCGCCCAGGGCGGGACGCATCCGGGGCCGCGGGAAACGTTTGGCCATGCTGCCATCATCGACCCGTGGGGCCGGGTGCTGGCGCAACAGGATCAAGGCGAGGCCGTGCTGCTGGCCGAACGCGATAGCAGCGAACAGGCGTCCATCCGGGCGCGGATGCCGGTGTCCAGTCATCGGCGCTTTTTCTCGCAGGGCGCCCAGCGACCTGCCTCAGAACGATGAATTTTAAGGCGTAAAGCATATGAGCGAGTTGTTGTCCTCAGTCAGTGAACATCTCCTGGCGCCTGGCGGCGTAACAATCGAAAGCCTGCAAGGCGTACTCGGCGACCTGGCCGGGCCGGGCATCGATGCCGCCGACCTGTATTTCCAGGGGCAGATATCCGAGTCCTGGGCGCTGGAAGACGGCATCGTCAAGGAAGGCAGTTTCAACCTCGACCAAGGGGTTGGCGTGCGGGCGCAATCGGGAGAGAAAACCGGTTTTGCCTACAGCAACGCGATCACCCTGGAAGCCTTGGGTGCGGCGGCCCGTGCTGCCCGTTCGATTTCCCGGGCGGGACAGAACGGCACCGTGCAAGCGTTCACCACGCAAGATGTCGCTCAGCTGTACGCTCCGGACAATCCGTTGGAAGTGCTGACCCGCGCCGAGAAAGTCGACCTGCTCAAGCGCATCGATGCCGCGACCCGTGCCCTCGACCCGCGTATCCAGCAAGTGACCGTGAGCATGGCGGGGGTCTGGGAGCGGATTCTGGTGGCATCCACCGATGGTGGTCTGGCGGCGGATGTGCGGCCGCTGGTGCGTTTCAACGTCAGCGTGATCGTTGAGCAAAATGGTCGACGCGAGCGCGGCGGCCATGGTGGCGGTGGTCGTACCGATTACCGCTATTTCCTCGCTGAAGACCGCGCCATGGGGTATGCCCGTGAGGCACTGCGTCAGGCGCTGGTGAATCTCGAAGCCATCCCTGCGCCGGCCGGTACGCTGCCGGTGGTGCTCGGCTCCGGTTGGTCCGGCGTGCTGCTGCACGAAGCGGTCGGTCACGGCCTGGAAGGCGATTTCAACCGCAAGGGCAGCTCGGCCTACAGTGGGCGCATGGGCGAGATGGTTGCGTCCAAGCTTTGCACCATTGTCGATGATGGCACCCTGTCGGGGCGCCGCGGATCCTTGAACGTCGACGACGAGGGCACGCCGACCGAATGCACCACGCTGATCGAAAACGGCGTCCTCAAGGGCTACATGCAGGACAAGCTCAACGCGCGTCTGATGGGCGTCGCCCGAACCGGTAACGGTCGCCGCGAATCCTACGCGCACTTGCCGATGCCGCGCATGACCAACACCTACATGCTCGCCGGCGAAAGCGATCCGCAGGAAATCATCGCTTCGGTGAAACGCGGCATCTACTGCGCGAACCTTGGCGGCGGGCAGGTGGATATCACCAGCGGCAAGTTTGTGTTTTCCACCAGCGAGGCGTACCTGATCGAGGACGGCAAGATCACTGCGCCGGTCAAAGGCGCGACCTTGATCGGCAACGGTCCGGAAGCCATGAGTAAAGTGTCGATGGTCGGCAACGATCTGGCGCTGGACAGTGGAGTGGGGACGTGCGGCAAGGATGGGCAGTCGGTGCCGGTAGGTGTCGGCCAGCCAACGCTGAAAATTGATGCGATCACCGTGGGTGGCACGGGCGCATAAGACGTGAAGCTTCGGGTGAGTCGCCTGGCGACTCACCCGGTCAGAGATTCAGCGCAGACCGCGTTGAGTCTCGTCCAGCTCACGGATGTACTTGAAGATTTTACGGCTGGAAGCAGGAGGCTTGTTTTGCGCAACCTCGTGCTGGGCCTGTCGGATCAGGGAACGTAATTGCTGGCGGTCCGCGTCCGGGTAGTCGACGACGAATTTTTCCAGCACGGCATCGTCGCCGGCGATCAGGCGATCGCGCCAACGCTCCAGGTTATGGAAACGTTCGTTGTACTGGCGAGTGGAGGCATCGAGTTGATCGAGCAGAACCAGAATGGCGTCAGTGTCCTGATCGCGCATCAGCTTGCCGATGAACTGAAGATGCCGTTTACGCGCGATGTTCGCGGTGTGCTTGGGCGCATCGGCCAGAGCCCGGCGCAAAGCGTCGGTCAATGGCAGTTTTGCCAGCAAGTCAGGCTTGAGTGTTGTAAGGCGCTCGCCGAGGTCAACCAGAGCATGCAGCTCGCGTTTAACCTGGGATTTGCTTTTTTCTCCCGTATCGAGGGAGTCGTCGTAAGAATCAACCATGGTGGCCGTCCGCAAAGAAACGCCGCCATGATAACCAGTCGGGGGCCGCTTGTCCGGCCCGGTCGCTCGATGACCGTTACCGAAAGCAGAATTTGAGTGGAGAACAGCATGAGTGCAGTTGAAAGCGTCGGCCCACAAGCGTTGCCGGCACTGCAGGAACAAGTCGAGCAGATCATCGCTGAAGCCAAGCGCCAGGGTGCCAGTGCCTGTGAAGTGGCAGTGTCCCTGGAGCAGGGCCTGTCGACCACAGTGCGCCAGCGTGAAGTCGAAACCGTTGAATTCAATCGTGATCAGGGTTTTGGCATCACCTTGTATGTTGGCCAGCGCAAGGGCTCGGCCAGCACTTCGGCGAGTGGCCCGGATGCCATTCGCGAAACCGTCGCGGCGGCGTTGGCCATTGCCAAACACACCTCGGAAGACGAAGCGTCGGGCCTTGCAGATGCTGCTCTGATGGCGCGTGACGTGGAGGACTTCGACCTGTTCCACCAATGGGACATCACCCCGGAACAAGCCATCGAGCAGGCGCTGGCCTGCGAAGCTGCGGCGTTTGCCGCCGATAGCCGGATCAAGAATGCCGACGGCACCACCCTGAGCACGCATCAGGGTTGCCGGGTCTATGGCAACAGCCACGGTTTTGTCGGTGGTTATGCGTCGACCCGCCACAGCCTGAGCTGCGTAATGATTGCCGAGGCCGATGGCCAGATGCAGCGTGATTACTGGTACGACGTGAATCGCCAGGGCAGTTTGCTGGCCGACCCTGTCAGCATCGGCCAGCGTGCCGCGCAGCGAGCGGCGAGCCGCCTGGGTGCGCGTCCGGTGCCGACCTGCGAAGTGCCAGTGCTGTTTTCGGCAGAATTGGCCGGTGGCTTGTTCGGCAGTTTCCTGTCGGCGATTTCCGGCGGCAGCCTGTATCGCAAATCGTCGTTCCTTGAGGGCACCCTCGGCCAGAAGTTGTTCCCGCAATGGCTGACGATCGATGAGCGACCGCACCTGATGCGCGCCATGGGCAGTGCCGCGTTCGATGGCGATGGCTTGGCAACCTACGCCAAGCCGTTCGTCGAAAAGGGCGAATTGGTTTCCTACATCCTCGGCACCTATTCCGGCCGCAAGCTCGGCATGCCGAGCACCGCGAACGCCGGCGGTGTGCACAACCTGTTCGTCACCCATGGCGACGAAGATCAGGCTGCCTTGCTGCGACGCATGGGGCGTGGCTTGTTGGTCACCGAGCTGATGGGCCAGGGCCTGAACATGGTGACGGGCGATTATTCGCGCGGCGCGGCGGGCTACTGGGTCGAGAACGGCGAGATCCAGTTTGCGGTCCAGGAAGTGACCATCGCCGGCAACATGCGCGACATGTTCAAACAGATCGTTGCCGTGGGTAATGACCTGGAGCTGCGCAGCAACATTCGCACCGGTTCGGTGTTGATCGAGCGGATGACAGTCGCCGGTAGCTAACCTCAGCAGCCCATGAAAAAGGCGCGCCACCCATTGGGTGGCGCGCCTTTTTCATGGGCCTGACTCGGCAGAAGCAACCGTGGTCGCGATTTCGCAGTGTCGGTCAACGATAGGCTTGCCGCTTACTCGCCTTCGTCGAAGTAGTTGTTGATCAGTGCGACCAAGGCGTCCAACGCTTCCTGCTCCTGTTCGCCTTCCGTACTCAGGTAGATCCTCGTACCTTTGCCGGCAGCCAGCATCATCATGGCCATGATGCTTTTTCCGTCGACGGTGGTTTGCGGCGTGCGGCCTACCCTGATCGTACAGTCCTTGAACTGACCGGCGACCCCAACGAATTTTGCGGATGCCCGGGCGTGCAGGCCCAGCTTGTTGATGATTTCGATTTCCAGAGCAGGCATCGCGATGTGAATCCTTTAGCTGAGGTCGCGGTGGCGAACCTGGACGTTCTTCAGGGATTGCTGCAGGGTCTTGCCCAAGCGTTCGGTCAGGTAGACGGAGCGGTGATGTCCGCCGGTGCAACCGATGGCAATCGTGACGTAAGCGCGGTTACTGGCCGCAAAGCGCGGTAGCCATTTGAGCAAGTATGTGGAAATGTCCTGGAACATCTCCTCGACATCCGGTTGCGCCGCCAGGTACTCGATCACAGGTTGATCAAGGCCGGACTGCGCGCGCAGCTCCGGCTTCCAGTAGGGGTTGGGCAGGCAGCGCACATCGAACACCAGATCGGCGTCCACCGGCATGCCGCGCTTGAAGCCGAAAGATTCCACCAGGAATGCCGTGCCGGGTTCCGGCTGGTTCAGCAGGCGCAGCTTGATCGTATCGCGCAGCTGATACAGGTTCAGGTTGGTGGTATTTACCTTGAGATCGGCAAGGTCGGCAATTGGCCCGAGCAGGCTGGTTTCATCACTGATGGCCTCGGCCAACGAGCGATTGGCGCTGCTCAATGGGTGGCGACGACGGGTTTCGGAAAAGCGTTTGAGCAAGGTTTCTTCGTCGGCATCCAGGTACAGGACATCGCACTGGATATGCCGGCTGCGGACTTCTTCGAGCAGTTCGGGGAACCGCGACAGGTGACTCGGCAAGTTACGCGCGTCGATGGATACGGCAACCAGTGGTTGCACCAGTTCGGTATGGATCAATGCGCGCTCGGCCAACTCGGGCAGCAACCCGGCAGGCAGGTTGTCGATGCAGTAATAGCCATTGTCCTCAAGCACATCGAGGGCAGTACTTTTACCTGAGCCGGAGCGTCCGCTGACGATGATCAAGCGCATGATTAATGACCGTTTTGCTCGTCCAGGACTACCTGATACAAGGCTTCATTGCTCGGCGCGCTGCGCAGTTTTTCACGCACTTCCTTGCGGTCGAGCATGCTGGCGATCTGGCGTAAAAGTTCCAGGTGCGCATCGGTAGCGGCTTCCGGGACCAGCAGAACGAACAGCAGGTCAACCGGTGCGCCGTCGATGGCATCGAAATCGATAGGGGCATCAAGGTGCATCAAGGCACTGATGGGTGAATGACAGCCCTTGAGGCGACAGTGGGGGATGGCGATACCGTTGCCAAAACCGGTTGAACCGAGTTTTTCACGGGCGACCAGGCTCTCGAAGACATCCTGCATGGCCAGATCCGGCACTTCGCGATGGATGAGGTTGGCAATTTGCTCGAGGGCTTTCTTTTTACTGCCGCCCGGCACGTTCACCAGGGAACGGCCGGGGGTCAGGATGCTTTCAAGTCGGATCATGGGTAGGGAGTGTTAACGACCGGTCGCGCCCTGGAGGAGGCTCTGGGTCTTTTCCTTATGCTTTTTGAGTTGTTTATCCAGCTTGTCGGTCAATGCGTCGATCGCCGCGTACATATCGGTATGCTCCGCGTTGGCGACCACTTCATTGCCGGGAATATGCAACGTGGCTTCGATTTTCTGCTTAAGCTTTTCGACTGTCATCGTGACCTGCACGTTGGTGATCTTGTCGAAATGTCGCTCCAGTCGTTCGAGTTTTTCGCCGATGTAGGTGCGAAGAGGTTCGGTCACTTCCAGTTGGTGTCCACTGATGTTGACTTGCATACAGCTTCTCCTTCGTTGCCAGTGCATAAAGCGGCAGACCCGATGATCTGCCACTGGAACGCTGTGGCGTGGCTCTACATCAACCGCTTGCGTTCGCTCGAAGGCGCGATCCCGAGGGATTCGCGGTACTTGGCGACGGTGCGGCGAGCCACCTGAATGCCTTGTGCCTCCAGTAAACCAGCGATCTTGCTGTCACTCAACGGCTTTTTCTGATTTTCCGCGGCAACCAGTTTTTTGATGATCGCGCGGATCGCCGTAGACGAGCATTCGCCGCCTTCGGAGGTGCTGACGTGGCTGGAAAAAAAGTATTTCAGCTCATAAATGCCCCGGGGGGTATGCATGAATTTTTGCGTGGTCACCCGGGAGATCGTCGATTCGTGCATGCCGACCGCTTCGGCGATGTCATGCAACACCAGCGGTTTCATGGCTTCGTCGCCGTACTCCAGAAAGCCGCGCTGATGCTCGACGATCTGGGTGGCAACTTTCATCAGGGTTTCGTTGCGGCTTTGCAGGCTCTTGATGAACCAGCGAGCCTCCTGCAACTGATTGCGCATGAAGGTGTTGTCGGCGCTGGTGTCGGCGCGGCGCACAAAACCGGCGTACTGGGCGTTGACCCGCAGCCGTGGTACCGACTCCTGATTGAGCTCTACCAGCCAGCGCTCATTGTCCTTGCGCACGATGACGTCGGGGACGACATACTCGGCCTCGGTGGACTCGATTTGCGAGCCCGGACGCGGGTTGAGGCTCTGGACCAGTTCGATCACCTGGCGCAGCTCATCTTCCTTGAGCTTCATGCGGCGCATCAGCTGGCTGTAGTCACGGCTGCCGAGCAGGTCGATGTAGTCTGTGACCAGACGCTTGGCTTCGGCCAGCCACGGAGTCTTGGCGGGCAACTGGCGCAGTTGCAGCAACAGGCATTCGCCAAGGTTGCGCGCGCCGATACCGGCCGGCTCGAATTGCTGGATGCGGTGCAGGACGGCTTCGATTTCGTCCAGCTCGATATCCAGTTCCGGATCGAACGCTTCCAGGATTTCCTCGAGCGTCTCGTCCAGATAGCCCTGATTGTTGATGCAATCGATCAAGGTCACGGCAATCAGGCGATCGGTGTCGGACATCGGCGCCAGGTTCAGTTGCCACAACAGATGGCTTTGCAGACTCTCGCCGGCCGAGGTGCGGGTGGTGAAATCCCACTCGTCGTCATCGTTGCTCGGCAGGCTGCTGGCGCTGGTCTGGTAGACATCTTCCCAAGCGGTGTCGACCGGCAGCTCGTTGGGGATGCGCTCGTTCCAGTCGCCTTCCTCGAGGTTGTCCACCGTCGGGGCGCTTTCCTGATACGAGGGTTCCTGAATCTCGGTGTTGGGCTTCTGTTCGACGTTGTCGGCCAGAGGGTCGGAATTGTCGAAATCCTCACCATCTTCCTGGCGTTCGAGCATCGGATTGGACTCCAGGGCCTCCTGGATTTCCTGTTGCAGGTCCAGGGTCGACAATTGGAGCAGGCGGATGGCCTGTTGCAGCTGCGGTGTCATCGTCAGCTGCTGGCCCATTCTCAAGACTAGCGATGGTTTCATGGCAGGGGCTTAACACCTTATTCGCCGGCGCACATGCGCCATCCACTACAGGGCGCCGAAGCGCCAAACATAAGCAAATTATATGCCTGAAACTGAAGTGTTTGCCTAGACCGCTGTAACAATAAAAACTGGTTGATTTTTACTGTTTGTCGCGAACTGTACCGCCATGAGCTTCAGTGCTTACAGGCGGAACTCGTGGCCCAGATACACTTCCTTGACCAGATCGTTGGCCAGGATGGTGTCGGAGTCACCTTCGGCGATCAGTTGGCCATCGTTGACGATGTAGGCGGTTTCACAGATATCCAGTGTTTCACGGACGTTGTGGTCGGTGATCAGCACGCCAATGCCCTTGGCCTTGAGGTGATGAATGATCTGCTTGATATCGCCTACCGAAATCGGGTCCACGCCGGCGAAAGGTTCGTCGAGGAGAATGAATTTCGGGTTGGTGGCCAATGCCCGGGCGATTTCCACGCGACGACGCTCACCACCGGACAGGCTCATGCCGAGGTTGTCGCGGATGTGGCTGATGTGGAATTCCTGCAGCAGGCTTTCCAGTTCCTTGCGTCGGCCAGCCTTGTCGAGTTCCTTGCGGGTCTCGAGAATCGCCATGATGTTATCGGCGACCGAGAGTTTGCGGAAGATCGACGCTTCCTGCGGCAGATAGCCGATACCCGCCTTGGCACGACCATGCATCGGCTGGTGGCTGACGTCCAGGTCGTCGATCAGTACGCGACCCTGATCGGCCTGTACCAGGCCGACGATCATGTAGAAGCAGGTGGTCTTGCCGGCGCCGTTGGGGCCAAGCAGGCCGACGATCTGACCGCTGTCGATGGACAGGCTGACGTCACGCACGACCTGGCGGCTCTTGTAGCTCTTGGCCAGATGCTGAGCTTTCAGAGTTGCCATTACTGGGCCTTTTGCTCGTCGGTTTTCTTTTTCGGCTGGATCACCATGTCGACGCGCGGACGCGACTCGGTCACCTTGCTACCCGTGGCGCGACCGGCGCTGGCCAGTTTCTTCTGGGTGTCGTAGACGATTTTCTCGCCCTGGGTGACGTTGTTGTCCTTGTCGATGACTTTGGCGCGGTCGATCAGGACCACGCGATTTTGCGAGGCGTGGTACTGGATGGTTACGCCGTAGCCCTGCACGGGTTTGGTGTCGCCCGCGGTCTGCAGTTGCTCGAAGTAGGCCAGGTTGCCCACCGATGTCACCACGTCGATGTCGCCATTCGGAGCGCGGGTCATGGTCACTTTGTTGCCGGTGACCTTCATCGAACCCTGGGTGATGATGACATCGCCCGTGTAGGTGGCAATACCGTTCTTGTCGTCCAGTTGGGCGTCGTCGGCCTGGATGCGAATAGGCTGCTGTTGATCGTCCGGCAGAGCCCAGGCGCTCACGCTTCCCAGTGCAGCGCTCAGACTGAGCAAAATAGGGAGGGTTTTAACGAGCCTCATACTGTCCTCTTACGTTCGATAGCAGGTGTATCCTGCTTTCTTTCAAATACGCTTTCATTCCCTTGCCAGTCGATACACCGCCAGCGCCGTCGATTCTAACGGGTTGCTCGGTCTGCGCATATTGCTGCTGCGGGAACACCGTCATACGAGTGGTGGTGATCAGGGTTCTGCGGTTTTTCTCATCGAAACGGGTGATGCGTACCGAGTCGATCAGTTCGACCTCGGTGCCGTCTGGATTGACTTCACCCTTATCGCTCTGGACATGCCACGGAAACTGCGTGCCGCGGAACATGTTCAGGTCCGGATTGGTCAGTAGCGTTACTTCAGTCGCTTTCAGGTGCTCGACCTTGTCCGAAGTCATTTCATACTGCAACTTGCCATCGGGCAGGAACTGCACGCTATGGGCATTGATGGCGTAGTAATCAATTGCGCTGTTATCGACCTGCACGACCGGCTTGTCGAGGAAGCGTTCCGGGCTGATGTTCCAATAGCCGACCGCGGCGAAAATCGCCGTGATGCAGCCGAACAGCAGTATGTTGCGTATTTTTTTGCTCAGCATGTTTGGCTCACAGGTACGCGGCGTTGGCCGCATCGAGGCGGCCCTGGGCGCGCAGGATCAGTTCGCAGAATTCACGGGCGGCACCTTCTCCACCGCGGGCCATCGTGACGCCGTGGGCGTGCTCGCGCACGAAGCTGGCGGCATTGGCCACAGCCATGCCCAAACCGACGCGGCGAATCACCGGCAGGTCCGGCAGGTCGTCACCGAGGTAGGCGACCTGTTCATAGCTTAAGCCTAATTGCTCAAGAAGACCGTCGAGAACCACCAGTTTGTCTTCGCGCCCCTGGAACAGATGAGGAATGCCGAGGTTTTTTGCCCGACGTTCGACCACCGGGGTCTTGCGGCCGCTGATGATGGCGGTCTGTACGCCGGCGTTCATCAGCATTTTGATGCCTTGCCCGTCGAGCGTATTGAATGTCTTGAATTCACTGCCATCTTCAAGGAAATACAGGCGACCGTCGGTGAGAACGCCGTCGACGTCGAAAACCGCCAGTTTGATTGCCTGGCCGCGTTGCAACAGGTCGGTACTCATTACATTACCCCCGCGCGCAGCAAGTCGTGCATGTTCAAGGCGCCGACCGGACGGTCTTCGTCGTCAACCACGACCAGTGCGTTGATCTTGTGGTCTTCCATGATTTTCAGGGCCTCGGCGGCGAGCATTTCGGCGCGGGCAGTCTTGCCGTGGGCGGTCATGACCTGATCGATCGTGACGCTATGGATGTCGATGCTGCGGTCCAGGGTGCGGCGCAAATCACCGTCGGTAAAGATCCCGGCCAGTTTGCCATTGGTTTCAAGGATCACCGTCATGCCCAGACCCTTGCGGGTCATTTCCATCAATGCATCCTTGAGCAGGGTGCCGCGCTGGACCTGTGGGAGCTCCTGACCGGCGTGCATGACGTTGTCCACTTTCAGCAGCAGGCGTCGGCCCAGGGCGCCGCCCGGGTGCGAGAACGCGAAATCTTCAGCGGTAAAGCCGCGGGCTTCAAGCAAGGCAACGGCCAGGGCATCGCCCATGACCAGTGCGGCGGTCGTCGATGAAGTCGGCGCCAGGTTCAGCGGGCAGGCTTCGTGCTCGACGTGAACATTCAGGTTCACCTCGGCGGCCTTGGCCAGCGGCGAGTCAGGGTTGCCGGTCATGCTGATCAGCTGGATGCCCAGGCGCTTGATCAGTGGCAGCAGGGTGACGATTTCATTGGTCGAGCCGGAGTTCGACAGCGCGAGAATGATGTCGTCCCGGGTGATCATGCCCATGTCGCCATGGCTGGCTTCGGCGGGGTGGACAAAAAATGCCGTGGTGCCGGTGCTGGCCAGGGTGGCGGCGATCTTGTTGCCGATGTGCCCCGACTTGCCCATGCCGACCACGACTACGCGGCCTTTGCTGGCCAGAATCATCTCGCAGGCGCGTACGAAATCCGCATCGATTTGTGGCAGCAAGCCTTGTACGGCTTCCACTTCGAGGCGAATGGTGCGTTGGGCGGATTGAATCAGGTCGCTGGATTGGCTCATGTCAGAAATCGTTTAGCCTGATGAAAAGGCGGCGATTATAGCGGTTATGATCGAAACCCTCACGCAAGTTCGTCGCGCATTGTCATTCCTTGTTACTCAATCCCTCTAAATGACGCGTCATGGCGGGCATGTGACCGAATATGGCCCGGCTTTGGCCTTGGGCGCGTGACCATTGCAGTGATATAGTTCGCCGCCAGTTCGGCCCGCCCGAGAGGCATGTGCTTTCGTCAGAAAGTCAGGCGTCCGAGTGAGAGGCTGCATCGCAAGGAGTTTAGATGAGTGCCGATAACGCCTACGCGGTCGAGCTGAAGGGACTGACCTTCAAGCGCGGTGCGCGCAGCATTTTCAATAACGTCGATATCCGTATTCCCCGCGGCAAGGTCACCGGCATCATGGGACCTTCCGGGTGTGGCAAGACTACGCTGTTGCGGTTGATGGGCGCACAATTGCGGCCCAATAGCGGCGAAGTCTGGGTCAATGGGCAGAACCTGCCGACGCTGTCGCGCAGCGATCTGTTCGATGCCCGCAAGCACATGGGCGTGCTGTTCCAGAGTGGCGCACTGTTTACCGATCTCGATGTATTCGAGAACGTGGCTTTTCCACTGCGCGTTCACACCGAGCTGCCGGAAGAAATGATCCGGGATATCGTCCTGCTCAAATTGCAGGCCGTAGGTTTGCGCGGTGCCATCGACCTGATGCCCGACGAACTGTCCGGCGGCATGAAGCGTCGTGTCGCGCTGGCGCGGGCCATTGCGCTCGATCCCCAGATTCTCATGTATGACGAGCCCTTCGTTGGCCAGGACCCGATCGCCATGGGCGTATTGGTGCGCCTGATCCGCTTGCTCAATGATGCCTTGGGCATCACCAGTATCGTGGTTTCCCACGACCTGGCCGAAACCGCGAGCATTGCCGACTACATCTATGTAGTGGGCGACGGGCAGGTGCTGGGGCAGGGCACGCCGGACGAACTGATGAACTCGGACGACCCGCGCATCCGTCAATTCATGACCGGTGAACCCGATGGTCCGGTCGCGTACCACTTTCCAGCGACGGATTACCGCGCAGATCTTCTGGGGAAGCGTTGATGCGCAAGATTTCACTTTTAGAACGAGTGCGCCGGTTCGGCCATGCCGGCATCGATGTGCTGGCGGTGTTCGGGCGCTCGACGCTGTTTCTGTTTCACGCACTGCTGGGTCGCGGCGGTATCGGCGGCGGTTTCGGTCTGCTGGTCAAGCAACTGCATTCGGTAGGCGTGATGTCCCTGGTGATCATTGTGGTCTCCGGGGTGTTCATCGGTATGGTGCTGGCGCTGCAAGGCTTCAACATTCTGTCCAGCTACGGCTCGGAACAGGCGGTAGGGCAGATGGTCGCGCTGACGCTTTTGCGTGAGCTGGGGCCGGTCGTGACCGCGTTGCTGTTTGCCGGGCGAGCCGGATCGGCGCTGACAGCCGAGATCGGCAACATGAAATCCACCGAACAGCTTTCCAGCCTGGAAATGATCGGTGTCGACCCGCTCAAGTACATCATTGCCCCGCGCCTGTGGGCCGGCTTCATTTCCCTGCCGGTGCTGGCGATGATTTTCAGCGTGGTGGGCATCTGGGGTGGTTCGTGGGTGGCTGTCGACTGGCTGGGTGTCTACGAGGGCTCCTACTGGTCGAACATGCAGAACAGTGTGACCTTCACTGACGATGTGCTCAACGGCATCATCAAAAGCATCGTATTTGCCTTCGTCGTGACCTGGATCGCCGTATTCCAAGGCTATGACTGCGAGCCCACTTCCGAGGGGATCAGTCGTGCCACTACCAAGACCGTGGTCTATGCCTCGTTGGCAGTCCTCGGTCTGGACTTTATTCTGACCGCCTTGATGTTTGGAGATTTCTGATGCAAAACCGCACCCTGGAAATCGGTGTCGGCCTTTTCTTGCTGGCTGGCATCCTGGCTTTGTTGCTGCTGGCATTGCGGGTCAGTGGCCTGTCCCCGAGCCCGAGCACCGATACCTATAAACTTTATGCGTATTTCGACAATATCGCCGGTTTGACGGTCAGAGCTAAAGTGACCATGGCCGGTGTCACTATCGGCAAGGTCACAGCGATCGATCTGGACCGCGACAGTTTCACCGGTCGGGTGACCATGCAGCTGGAAAAGCGTGTAGATAATCTGCCGGCTGATTCCACTGCATCTATCCTGACCGCTGGCCTGTTGGGCGAGAAGTACATCGGTATCAGCGTGGGCGGGGAAGAAGCGTTGCTCAAGGATGGCGGGACCATCCATGACACGCAGTCGTCGCTGGTGCTCGAGGACCTGATCGGTAAGTTCCTGCTCAATACCGTTAGCAAAGACCCCAAATGAGGAATTTGTAAATGATCTCTACCTTGCGACGTGGCCTGTTGATATTGCTCGCGGCCGTGCCGTTGATGGCTAACGCCGTGGCGGCCCCTTCCGCGCATGACCTTGTCCAGGACACCACCAATCGGATGCTGGCCGACCTGGCCGCCAACAAAGAGAAATACAAGCAAGATCCGCAAGACTTCTATAACGCGCTGAACACGATTGTCGGGCCTGTTGTCGATGCCGAGGGCATCTCCAAAAGCATCATGACGGTCAAGTACTCGCGCAAAGCCACGCCTGCACAGATGAAGACCTTCGAAGAGAACTTCAAGAAAGGTCTGTTCCAGTTCTATGGCAACGCCTTGCTGGAGTACAACAACCAGGGCATCACCGTTGACGCTCCCAAGGAGGAGTCCGGGGACCGCACCAGTGTCGGCATGACGGTCAAGGGCAGCAGCGGTGCGATCTACCCAGTGTCCTACACCCTCGAAAAAATCAATGGCGAATGGAAACTGCGTAACGTCATCATCAACGGCATCAACATCGGCAAGCTGTTCCGCGATCAGTTCGCCGATGCAATGCAGCGCAATGGCAACGATCTGGACAAGACCATCAATGGTTGGGCCGGGGAGGTCGCCAAGGCCAAGGAAACTGCCGAACAATCGTCCGAGAAGCAAACTCAATGAGTGAGTCGGCAGTCCGGATGGACGAAGCCGGCGAGCTGCGGCTCAGCGGCGTGCTGGACTACCGCACCGGCCCGGCCTTGCGTCAGCAGGGGCAGGCGCTGATCAAGGCCAGCAAGGCGGCGACAGTGGTGGTCGATTGTTCGGCGGTAGAAAAATCCAGCAGCGTCGGTTTGTCGTTGCTGCTGTGTTTCATGCGCGACGCACAGGCTGCCGGCAAGGCGCTGAGCATCCGCGCAATGCCGGAAGACATGCGTGAAATCGCTCAGGTCAGCGAGCTGACCGAGCTGTTGGCGCATCCCTAACCCGCATCTATAAAGAAGCCCCCCGTCAGAGTCCTGCTCCGCGGGGTTCGCAGGCGCGGGGCTTTTTTGTATGATGTCCGACCCGCGCGCACAGGGCGCCGATTGAGGTTGAGCATGCAGGCCGTAGAAGTGAAGAGCTTCCTTGAAGGAAAGCTGCCCGGAACAAAGGTTGAAGTCGAGGGCGAAGGCTGCAATTTCCAGCTGAACGTGATTAGCGATGAACTGGCGGCGTTGAGCCCGGTGAAGCGTCAGCAGCAGATCTATGCCCATTTGAACCCATGGATCACCGATGGCAGCATCCATGCGGTCACTATGAAATTTTTCAGCAGCGCGGCCTGGGCCGAGCGCACCTGAGCCCAAGGGCGTCGAGATTCTTATGGATAAATTGATTATTACTGGCGGTGCTCGTCTTGACGGCGAAATCCGCATCTCCGGGGCAAAGAACTCTGCCCTGCCGATCCTGGCTGCCACGCTGCTGTGCGATGGCCCGGTCACCGTTGCCAACCTGCCGCACCTGCACGACATCACCACCATGATCGAGCTGTTCGGTCGCATGGGCATTGAGCCGGTGATCGACGAGAAGCTGGCAGTCGAGATCGACCCTCGCACCATCAAGACCCTGATCGCTCCGTACGAACTGGTTAAAACCATGCGTGCGTCGATTCTGGTACTGGGACCGATGGTTGCCCGTTTCGGCGAAGCCGAAGTTGCCCTGCCTGGCGGTTGCGCCATTGGCTCGCGTCCGGTTGACCTGCACATCCGTGGTCTTGAAGCCATGGGCGCGATCATCGACGTCGAAGGCGGCTACATCAAGGCCAAGGCGCCTGAAGGCGGCCTGCGCGGTGCGCACTTCTTCTTCGATACCGTCAGCGTGACCGGTACCGAGAACATCATGATGGCCGCCGCCCTGGCCAAGGGCCGCAGCGTTCTGGCCAACGCCGCGCGCGAGCCTGAAGTCGTCGACCTGGCAAACTTCCTGAATGCCATGGGTGCCAAGGTTTCCGGCGCCGGTACCGATACCATCACCATCGATGGCGTCGAGCGTCTGCACACCACCACTTACAAGGTGATGCCGGACCGTATCGAAACCGGTACTTACCTGGTTGCTGCTGCCGTGACCGGCGGGCGCGTGAAGGTCAAGGACACTGATCCGACCATCCTTGAAGCCGTGCTGGAAAAACTGCGCGAAGCGGGTGCCGAAATCACCTGCGGCGAAGACTGGATCGAGCTGAACATGCACGGCAAGCGGCCAAAAGCCGTCAACGTGCGGACCGCTCCGTACCCGGCGTTCCCGACCGACATGCAAGCACAATTCATCTCCCTCAATGCCATTGCCGAAGGCACCGGTGCTGTGATCGAGACGATCTTCGAAAACCGCTTCATGCACGTTTACGAACTGCACCGCATGGGCGCCAAGATCCAGGTCGAAGGCAACACCGCCATCGTCACCGGTACCGAAAAGCTCAAGGGCGCGCCAGTCATGGCTACCGACCTGCGCGCTTCGGCCAGCCTGGTGATCTCGGCACTGATTGCCGAAGGCGACACCCTCATCGATCGCATCTACCACATCGACCGTGGTTACGAGTGCATCGAAGAGAAACTGCAGATGCTGGGCGCCAAGATCCGTCGCGTTCCGGGCTAGTTCCTGCTGCAGGGGCATAAGGACATGCCCGTTGAATTGTTGAAGTCGAGCCGGTTTCCGGCTCGATGTGTGTCCGGCGCCGTTTGCGACCGGGCATGAGTACCTTGATAAGGACTGACGTTTCCCATGTTGACCATCGCACTGTCCAAGGGCCGCATCCTTGACGACACCCTGCCGCTTCTCGCTGAAGCGGGCATCGTGCCGACCGAGAATCCGGACAAGAGCCGCAAGCTGATCATTCCCACGACCCAGGAAGATGTACGCCTGCTGATCGTGCGTGCCACCGACGTGCCGACCTATGTCGAGCATGGTGCCGCCGACCTCGGTGTCGCCGGTAAAGACGTGCTGATGGAATACGGCGGCCAGGGCTTGTACGAGCCACTGGACCTGCAAATCGCCCAATGCAAGTTGATGACGGCTGGCAAGGTCGGCGCGGTCGAGCCCAAGGGCCGCCTGCGCATCGCCACCAAGTTCGTTAACGTTGCCAAGCGTTACTACGCCGAACAGGGGCGCCAGGTCGACATCATCAAGCTGTACGGTTCGATGGAACTGGCACCGCTGATCGGTCTTGCCGACAAGATCATCGACGTGGTCGACACCGGCAACACGCTGCGGGCCAATGGCCTGGAGCCACAGGATTTCATTGCGGCCATCAGCTCCCGTCTGATCGTCAACAAAGCTTCGATGAAAATGCAGCACGCCCGTATCCAGGCGTTGATCGACACCCTGCGCAAGGCAGTGGAGTCTCGACACCGCGGCTGATTCACCTGCGCGACGCTGAGTCGCGCCGTCTATCCGCCTCATAGCCAGAATTCTCAGGTGCCCAAGCGGATCGAATGTTAGCTTCGGGCGCCTGAGTTTTTTGCCATTCCTATGAGGCTCTCGCTATGACCGCACCGACTGCAATTCGCCGACTCAACGCTGCTGACCCGGATTTCGCGCATCATCTGGATCATCTGCTGAGCTGGGAAAGTGTGTCTGACGACTCGGTCAATCAGCGAGTGCTGGACATCATCAAGGCTGTGCGCGAGCGCGGTGACGCGGCGCTGGTGGACTTTACCCGCCAGTTCGACGGTTTGGACGTTCAGTCCATGGCCGACTTGATCCTGCCGCGTGAGCGCCTGGAGCTGGCATTGACCCGCATCTCCGTGGCGCAGCGCGAAGCACTCGAAGTCGCTGCCGCCCGTGTGCGCAGCTACCACGAAAAGCAGAAACAGGACTCCTGGAGCTATACCGAGGCCGACGGCACGGTGCTGGGCCAGAAAGTCACGCCGCTGGATCGCGCTGGCCTCTACGTGCCGGGCGGCAAGGCTTCTTACCCATCGTCGGTGCTGATGAACGCCATTCCGGCCAAGGTTGCCGGCGTGACCGAAGTGGTCATGGTGGTGCCAACCCCGCGTGGTGAGATCAACGAACTGGTGCTGGCCGCTGCCTGCATCGCCGGGGTCGACCGGGTCTTCACCATCGGCGGTGCGCAAGCCGTTGCGGCATTGGCCTACGGCACCGAAAGCGTGCCGAAGGTCGACAAGGTGGTCGGCCCGGGCAACATCTACGTCGCCACCGCCAAGCGCCACGTGTTCGGCCAGGTCGGTATCGACATGATCGCCGGTCCGTCGGAAATTCTTGTGGTGTGCGACGGTCAGACCGATCCGGACTGGATCGCCATGGACCTGTTCTCCCAGGCCGAGCACGACGAAGACGCCCAGGCGATTCTGGTCAGCCCGGACGCCGAATTCCTCGACAAGGTCGCGGCCAGCATCGCCAAGCTGATGCCGACCATGGAACGCGCCACGATCATCGAAACCTCGATCAATGGCCGTGGTGCGTTGATCAAGGTGCGCGACATGGAACAAGCCATGGAAGTGGCCAACCGTATCGCGCCGGAGCACCTGGAGCTGTCGGTTGCCGATCCACAAGCCTGGTTGCCGCAGATTCGTCACGCCGGGGCGATTTTCATGGGCCGTCACACGTCCGAAGCGCTGGGCGATTACTGCGCCGGCCCGAACCACGTGCTGCCGACTTCCGGTACTGCGCGCTTCTCGTCGCCGCTGGGTGTGTATGACTTCCAGAAACGTTCGTCGATCATCTTCTGCTCAGAACAGGGTGCTTCGGAACTCGGTAAAACCGCTTCCGTGCTGGCTCGTGGCGAGTCGCTGACCGCGCACGCCCGTAGCGCCGAATACCGCATCGTTGACGACAAGAAGGGGAACTGAGATGAGTAAATTCTGGAGCCCGTTCGTCAAGAATCTGGTGCCTTACGTGCCGGGCGAACAGCCAAAACTGGCGAAGCTGGTGAAGCTCAACACCAACGAAAACCCGTACGGTCCATCGCCCAAAGCCCTGGCAGCGATGCAGGCTGAGCTGAACGACAACCTGCGCCTGTACCCGGACCCCAACAGCGATCTGTTGAAGAATGCCGTGGCCAAATACTACGGCGTGCAGAGCAATCAGGTGTTTCTCGGTAACGGTTCCGATGAAGTGCTGGCGCACATCTTCCACGGTCTGCTGCAACACGATCAGCCATTGCTGTTCCCTGATATCAGCTACAGCTTTTACCCGGTCTACTGCGGGTTGTACGGCATCACGTTCGACGCCGTACCGCTGGACGAACAGTTCCGGATCAACCCGGCGGACTATGCCAAACCGAACGGCGGTATCATCTTCCCCAACCCGAACGCGCCGACCGGTTGCCTGCTGGCACTGGACGCGGTCGAGCAGATTCTCCAGGCGAGTCCGGATTCGGTGGTAGTGGTAGACGAAGCGTACATCGACTTCGGCGGCGATACCGCGATTGCGTTGGTGGACCGTTATCCAAACCTGCTGGTGACCCAGACCCTGTCCAAGTCCCGTTCCCTGGCGGGACTGCGGGTGGGTCTGGCAGTCGGCCATCCGGACCTGATCGAGGCGCTGGAGCGGATCAAGAACAGTTTCAACTCCTATCCGCTGGATCGCATGGCCAATGTCGGTGCCGCCGCCGCATTTGAGGACCGCGAGTATTTCGACAGGACGTGCCGGTTGGTGATCGAGAATCGCCAGAAGGTTGTTGCGCAGTTGGAGGAGAAGGGTTTTGAGGTGCTGCCATCGGCGGCCAACTTCATTTTTGCCCGTCACCCGCAGCACGATGCGGCAGGGCTTGCGGCGAAGTTGCGTGAGCAAGGCGTGATCGTTCGGCACTTCAAGCAGGAGCGGATTGCGCAGTTCCTGCGGATCAGCATCGGTACGCCAGAGCAGAACCAGGCGCTGATCGACGGTTTAGGCGATCTCTAAACCGGCCCGGAATCTGTAGGAGCGAGGCTTGCCCGCGAAAAAGGACGACTCGGTAAAAAACGAATACCGAGCCATCGTCCTTCGCGTGCAAGCCTCGCTCTTCACTTAAGAGAACGTCAGCATCCCGTGGCGAGGGAGCTTGTCGGATCGCCGCACCGTCCCGTTGGGCTGCGCAGCAGTCCATTTTAGGGCCGCTTCGCGCCCCAGCGGGACGGTGCGGCGATCCGACAAGCTCCCTCGCCACGGGTACAGTGTTCGTCCTTAAGTGAACAGCATTTCGCTCCTACAAGGTTTTATGGGTTACTCGTGATGCGGCTCGCCTAGGAACGTCAGCGAGCTGAACAGCCCGCGACTGTTCACGTCAGGGCTGTCTTTTACCGGCACTTCCATCTGCGCCGAAATCACGTTCAAGCCTTCATTGCGCACCACCACCTGTGCCCGACCCTGTGCATCGGTTTCGGTGCTCAAGGTATTCGGTGCGTTGCGATAGTCCCCCACCAACTTCACGCCCGCCGCCGGTTTGCCATCCAGCAATACTCGCACCGGCAATGATCCGCCCGGTCCTACAGTCAGCGGATCGACCTCAGGCAGAATCAGCAATTTCAGTTGATCAAGTTTGGGCAACTTCGCCCCCGGCTGATAAATCGCCAGGCTGTACTTGAACGTCTGGGTCGCCTCGATCGCCCCCGGTACCTTGCTGCGGCCTTCGTTGATCCATTTCTTGTCGCTGGTCTGCGACCACATGCCATTGTCGAGCGCCACCGCCATCACGGCGGGTGGTTTAAGTGGTTGCAGGCGTGCGTGATCGGGCAGCCGCTGTACCGTCACCGGAATCATTTTTCCATGGCCGTCATAAGCCCAGGCGCCGCTGATTTTCTGTGCCTTGAAAGCATTGTCTTCGGCGCCGTGACCGTAAATGACCTCGATGTTGCCTCGACGTTGTTCGGTCCACAGGCCGTGGGCCGAGACTTCTGTGGCAAACAGCAAGCCAAGCAGTACAAGGGGTTTGAGTGGGTGCATGGGGACTTCCTTTTACAGAGTGAGTGTCAGGCTGACAGTGAAATTGCGCGGCTCGCCGGGGTTGACCCAGTAGTTGCTGTAGGAGCGCTCGAAGTATTTCTCGTCGAAAAGGTTGTTCAGGTTCAGGCCCAGCGTGACGTTGTCGCTGGCCTTGTAATGGGCCAGCAGGTCGACGGTGTGGTAGGCAGGTAATTCAAAGTCGCTGCCGGCTTCACCCGAGCGATCACCGACGTAAGTGAACGCGGCGCCAACGTCCGAACCGCGCAGTCGACCGTCCTGGAACTCATAAACCCCCAACAGACTGCCACTGCGTTTGGCCACGCCGAGAATGCGGCTGCCGGTGGGAATGACCTTGTCGCCTTCAGTGACTTCAGCATCGATGTAGGCGAAGGCGCCGATCAGCCGGACAGCGTCGGTGACTTGCCCGGTCACTTGCAGATCGATTCCCTGGCTGCGTGCCTTGCCCATGGCGCGGCTGGTATCTGTAGCCGGGTCGAGGGCGAGGACGTTTTCTTTTTCGATATGGAAAGCGGCAAGGGTGCTGCTCAAACGGTCATCGAACAGCTCACTCTTGATCCCGATCTCGTAGCCGATGCCTTCTTCCGGGTCGAAGGATTTACCGGTCGCGTCCAGGCCATTGTTCGGTTTGAACGAAGTGGAGGCGTTGGCGAACAGGCCGACCTCAGGCGTCAGTTGGTACAGCAAGCCGGCCCTTTGGGTCAGCGCGTCGTGAGTCTGGTTGCTGGTGGCGCCACGGGTGCGATCGTCGATGCGTTGCTCGAAGTGTTCGAACCGCACACCGAGCAGCCCGCGCAGTTTGTCGTTGAAAATGATCTGGTCCTGCAGGTTCAGTGCATGGCTCTCGACATGCTCGAAGAAGTCCGTACCGGAACGTGCGCCGTTGGGTTTTGGCTGACCGTAGACCGGTTGGTAGATATCGATGGCGTAGGGGCTGCCGGCAATGGTTGTCACCCGCTCGTTCTTGCGAAAGTTCTCGTATTCGCTGCCGATCAACAATTCGTGCTGCAAGTGGCCGGTGTCGAAAAAGCCGCGCAGTTCGAGTTGGCTAATGCTGTCGTGCCAATTGTTGTCACGTTCTCGATAACGGCGGTTGACGGTATGGCCGTCGGCATTCAGCGGGCGCGCCTCCGAGGCGAAGCCCCAGAGTTTGCCTTGCTTGTAATGGCTGGCCAGGCGCAATTTCCAGGTGTCGTTGAGCTGATGCTCGAGGGCGGCCTGCAGCTGATTGTTGTGGTTGTCGATGTCGCCATCGTCGGGTTCGCCGAGGAAGGTCGAACGGGATACGCCACTCCAGGTGTTGTCGGGTGCGACGATGCCGCGATCGAAGGTCGAGCTGTGACGAACGAATTCACTCTCTACCAGCAGGCTGGTGTCCGTGTTCAGTTGCCAACTGAAGGAAGGCGCGACAAACACCCGCTGGCTGTCGACGTGATCGCGAAAGCTATGGTTGTCCTCGACGGCCAGATTCACCCGCGACAGCACGTTGCCCTGGTCATCGAGTGGCGTGTTGACGTCCAGCGCCGTGCGATAACGATCCCAACTGCCCGCGCTGGTGTGCAGGGTCGCGAAGGCTTCGGGCTGAGGTTTCTTGGTGACGATGTTCACCGTGCCACCCGGATCACCTCGCCCATACAAGCTGGCGGCGGGGCCTTTAAGCACTTCGATGCGCTCGATGTTCGCCACATCCGGCGAGCTCGGGTAGCCACGGTTGGCGCTGAAACCGTCCTTGTAGAACTCCGATGTGGTGAAGCCGCGCACGCTGTATTCGTACAGCGTCAGGCCACCGAAGTTGTTCTGTCTGGAAACCCCGCCGGCGAAGTCCAGCGCGCGCTCAACGTGGGTACTGCCTAGATCGTCGAGCACGCTGACGGGGACCACGCTGATCGATTGCGGGATGTCGCGGATGGCGGTATCGGTCTTGGTCGCGCTGGCAGAGCGGGTGGCGCGGTAGCCAGCGACAGGCCCGGTGGGGGATTCGTAGTCGGAAGTGACGCTGATGGCGTCCAGTTCCAATGCCTGGGATTGTTCGGCGAAGACCGGTTCACCCAGCAGCCCGAGGGCAAGACTTGCCACGCAGGACTTTGTTCGAGACGACATGTTATGTTGTTCCAATTGCTAGAATTGAAACAATATAACATGTCCGATGAGAATGTCTTCCATTGACCCGAATTGATCGGGCCTGGCTTATTTCTCTTCTTTTTCTTTCACCGGCGCCGGCGGCGGACGCAAACCGATTTCTGCCGTCAGTTTGATTTCCTTGCCGTTACGCATGACTTGAATCGTGACCTTGTCGGTCGGTTTGATCCGCGCGACCTGGTTCATCGAGCGGCGGCCATCACCCGCAGGTTCGCCATCGATGGCAAGAATCACGTCGCCCAGTTGCAGCCCGGCTTTCTGCGCCGGGCCGTCACGGAAAATCCCGGCCACGACAATGCCCGGGCGCCCCGAAAGACCGAACGATTCCGCCAGCTCTTGGGACAACGGTTGTACTTCAATACCCAGCCAGCCACGAATAACCTGGCCGTGCTCGATGATCGATTTCATCACTTCCATCGCCAGTTTCACCGGAATCGCAAAGCCGATGCCTTGAGAGCCGCCGGACTTGGAGAAGATCGCGGTGTTGATACCGGTCAGGTTGCCGTTGGCATCTACCAGCGCACCACCGGAGTTGCCGGGGTTGATCGCGGCATCGGTTTGAATGAAGTCTTCGTAGTTGTTCAGGCCCAGTTGATTGCGCCCGGTGGCGCTGATGATGCCCATGGTCACGGTCTGGCCGACGCCGAACGGGTTGCCGATGGCCAGCGCGACGTCGCCGATGCGGATGTTGTCCGAGCGGCCGACAGTGATCGAAGGCAGGTTTTTCAAGTCGATCTTCAGCACCGCGAGGTCGGTTTCCGGATCGCTGCCGATCACGCGAGCCAGGGTTTCACGTCCATCCTTGAGCGCCACGACGATTTGATCGGCACCGGTGGTCACGTGGTTGTTGGTCAGGATGTAACCTTCCGGGCTCATGATCACGCCGGAACCGAGGCTCGATTCCATACGTTTCTGCTTGGGCGAGTTGTCGCCGAAGAAGCGCCGGAACTGCGGATCCTCGAACAGCGGATGGCTGGGTTTGTTGATGACCTTGGTGGTGTACAGGTTCACCACCGATGGCGCGGCGGTGGTTACCGCGTCGGAATAGGAGACCGGGCCTTCTTTCATGCTGGTGGTTTGCGGCGCTTGCTGCAGGTTGACGTCGAGGCTTGGAAGCCCGACCCACTGCGGGTAACGCTGGATGATTAACAGAGCGACAAGCACGCCGGCCAACAGCGGCCAGCCGGAAAAACGCAGCGCCTTGAGCATTAAGCACGTCCTGAAAGGTTGCAGGCGGTTAGAGACCGCCCATAATGTCGCGCATTATACGAGGCCGCGCGCGCCTCTGAACGGGATATTTAGGAGTCTTTTATGGCCGTCGCCCTGAGCACCCTGGTCGAAGAAGCCGACCGTTACCTCGCCAGTTCGAAAATTGCCGATTACTGCCCCAATGGCCTGCAGGTCGAAGGCCGGCCGCAGGTGATGCGCATCGTCAGTGGCGTCACCGCCAGCCAGGCCTTGCTCGATGCCGCCGTGCAAGCCAATGCCGATCTGGTGCTGGTGCACCACGGATATTTCTGGAAGGGCGAAAATCCGTGTATCACCGGCATGAAGCAGCGCCGCTTGAAAACCTTGCTCAAGCACGACATCAGCCTGCTGTCGTATCACCTGCCGCTGGACCTGCACCCGGAGGTTGGCAATAACGTACAACTGGCGCGGCAGCTGGACATTACTGTCGAAGGTCCGCTGGACCCGGATAACCTGAAGATCGTCGGGCTGGTCGGTTCATTGAACGAGCCGGCGACCCCTCGCGATTTCGCCCGCCGTGTGCAGGAAGTCATGGGCCGCGAACCTCTGCTGATCGAAGGCAGCAACATGATCCGCCGAGTCGGCTGGTGCACCGGTGGTGGCCAGGGCTATATCGATCAAGCCGTGTTGGCGGGCGTCGACCTGTACCTCAGCGGCGAAGCGTCGGAGCAGACCTTCCACAGCGCCCGGGAAAACGACATCAGTTTCATTGCAGCCGGTCACCATGCCACCGAGCGTTATGGCGTGCAGGCCTTGGGCGATTACCTGGCAAGGCGCTTTGCCCTCGAGCACATCTTCATCGATTGCCCGAATCCCATCTGACAACACCCTCCCTTTGTAGGAGCGAGGCTTGCCCGCGAAGAACGATAACGGGGTGTACCTGACCAAATCGCGTTATCGTTTTTCGCGGGCAAGCCTCGCTCCTACGGGAGCTTGGCCCAAACAGGCAGGCATATTCATATGCTCTTTCGATCTAGTTGGCGTCCTGATTAGAAGAGGTCGCTGTGCTAGGATTCCTCGCTCGAACACGGCCCGCTGGCCGTTCATAAGAAAGATTTCGTGAGTAGCCATGGTCGACAAACTGACGCATCTGAAACAGCTGGAGGCGGAAAGCATCCACATCATCCGCGAGGTGGCCGCCGAGTTCGACAACCCGGTGATGCTGTACTCCATCGGTAAAGACTCCGCCGTGATGCTGCACCTGGCACGCAAGGCGTTCTTCCCGGGCAAATTGCCGTTTCCGGTGATGCACGTCGACACCCGCTGGAAATTCCAGGAGATGTACAAGTTCCGCGACAAGATGGTCGCTGAGCTGGGCCTGGACCTGATCACCCACGTCAACCCTGATGGCGTGGCGCAGGGCATCAACCCGTTCACCCACGGCAGTGCCAAGCACACCGACATCATGAAGACCGAAGGCCTGAAACAGGCTCTGGACAAGTATGGTTTCGATGCCGCTTTCGGCGGTGCCCGCCGCGATGAAGAGAAATCCCGCGCCAAAGAGCGCGTGTACTCGTTCCGCGACAGCAAGCACCGCTGGGACCCGAAGAACCAGCGTCCCGAGCTGTGGAACGTCTACAACGGCAAGGTCAACAAAGGCGAATCGATCCGCGTGTTCCCGCTGTCGAACTGGACCGAACTGGACATCTGGCAGTACATCTACCTTGAAGGCATCCCGATCGTCCCGCTGTACTTCGCCGCCGAGCGTGAAGTCATCGAGAAGAACGGCACGCTGATCATGATCGACGATGAGCGCATCCTCGAACACCTGAGCGATGAAGACAAAGCGCGCATCGTCAAAAAGAAAGTGCGTTTCCGCACCCTTGGCTGCTACCCGTTGACGGGCGCGGTGGAGTCCGAGGCCGAAAGCCTTACGGACATCATTCAGGAAATGCTCCTGACGCGAACTTCCGAGCGCCAGGGCCGTGTCATCGACCACGATGGCGCAGGCTCCATGGAAGACAAAAAACGTCAGGGTTATTTCTAAGGGGTTGTTATGTCGCACGCATCTGATTTGATCAGCGAGGACATCCTCGCCTACCTGGGCCAGCACGAACGTAAAGAGCTGCTGCGCTTTCTGACCTGCGGTAACGTCGACGACGGCAAGAGCACCCTGATCGGGCGCCTGCTGCACGACTCCAAGATGATCTACGAAGATCACCTGGAAGCCATTACTCGCGACTCGAAAAAAGTCGGCACCACCGGTGAAGACATCGACCTGGCGTTGCTGGTCGATGGCCTGCAGGCCGAGCGTGAGCAGGGCATCACCATCGATGTCGCTTACCGCTATTTCTCCACCGCCAAGCGCAAATTCATCATCGCCGACACCCCCGGCCATGAGCAGTACACCCGCAACATGGCCACCGGTGCTTCCACCTGTGACCTGGCGATCATCCTGGTCGATGCCCGTTACGGCGTGCAGACCCAGACCCGCCGCCACAGCTTCATCGCCTCGTTGCTGGGCATCAAGCACATCGTCGTCGCCATCAACAAGATGGACCTCAAGGGCTTCGATCAGGGTGTGTTCGAGTCGATCAAGGCCGACTACCTGAAGTTCGCCGAAGGCCTGAAGCTCAAGCCGACCAGCATGCACTTCGTGCCGATGTCGGCGCTCAAGGGCGACAACGTGGTGAACAAGTCCGAGCGCTCGCCGTGGTACACCGGCCAGTCGTTGATGGAAATTCTCGAGACCGTGGAAGTGGCGGGCGACCGCAACTTCACCGATCTGCGTTTCCCGGTGCAGTACGTCAACCGTCCTAACCTGAACTTCCGTGGCTTCGCCGGTACGCTGGCCAGCGGCATCGTCAAGAAAGGCGACGAAGTCGTGGTCCTGCCGTCGGGCAAGAGCAGCCGCGTGAAATCCATCGTCACCTTCGAAGGTGAGTTGGAGCATGCAGGTCCAGGTCAGGCAGTCACGCTGACCATGGAAGACGAAATCGACATCTCCCGTGGCGACCTGTTGGTGCATGCCGACAACGTGCCACCGGTGACCGACAGCTTCGAAGCGATGCTGGTGTGGATGGCTGAAGAGCCGATGCTGCCGGGCAAGAAGTACGACATCAAACGCGCCACCAGTTATGTGCCGGGTTCCATCGCCAGTATCGTCAACAAGGTCGACGTCAACACCCTGGAAGAAGGTCCGGCCAGCGCGTTGCAACTGAACGAGATCGGCAAGGTCAAGATCGCGCTCGATGCGCCGATTGCCCTCGACGGTTACGACAGCAACCGCACCACCGGCGCGTTCATCATCATCGACCGCCTGACCAATGGCACCGTCGGCGCCGGCATGATCGTCGCCCAGCCTTTGGCCCATGGCACCAGCACCCACCACGGCAAGCTGGCTCACGTCGCCACAGAAGAGCGTGCCCAGCGCTTCGGTCAGCAACCGGCCACCGTGCTGTTCAGCGGTTTGTCGGGTGCGGGCAAGAGCACTCTGGCGTATGCGGTTGAACGCAAGCTGTTCGATTTGGGTCGTGCGGTGTTCGTACTCGATGGCCAGAACCTGCGTCACGACCTCAACAAAGGTCTGCCCCAGGATCGCGCCGGGCGTACCGAGAACTGGCGTCGTGCCGCGCACGTGGCGCGTCAGTTCAACGAAGCCGGCCTGCTGACGCTGGCGGCGTTCGTTGCGCCGAGTGCCGAAGGTCGTGAACAGGCTCGGGAGTTGATCGGCAAGGAACGTCTGTTGACGGTCTACGTCCAGGCCTCGCCGACTGTCTGCGCCGAGCGTGACCCACAGGGCCTGTACGCGGCGGCCGGGGATAACATCCCGGGTGAGTCCTTCCCGTACGACGTGCCGCTGGATGCCGACCTGGTGATCGACACCCAGTCCGTATCGCTGGAAGAAGGCGTCAAGCAAGTGCTGGATCTGCTGCGCAAGCGTGGCGCGATCTAAGGCTTAGCCGTTAATAAAAAACCCGCCGATGAGTGATCATCCGGCGGGTTTTTTGTGTCCTTGAGATGATCGTTCCCACGCTCGGCGTGGGAATGCAGCTCGGGACGCTCTGCGTCCCCTCCAGAGCCGAACGCGGAGCGTCCGTTGAGGCATTCCCACGCGGAGCGTGGGAACGATCAGGCAACGATCAGTCACAGGGGATCAGCGTTTGGCTGGATACTCGCGGTGCATCTGTTCCAGCAGCGCATCCTTGTCCTGCCACATCTGATTGATCCAGCCCTGGAACTGCAGCCGATACTCACCATCCTGGTCGTAGTTCTTGCCTATGAACTGCGGTGGAATCTTCAGCTCTTCAAAGTGCACCACCACGTCCGCGACGTTGCCGCACAGCAAATCCCAGAAGCCCGGGCGGCCGGCGGGGTAGTGGATGGTCACGTTGACGATGGATTCCAGTTGCTCGCCCATCGCATCCAGCACAAACGCAATGCCGCCGGCCTTGGGTTTGAGCAGGTATTTGAACGGTGATTTCTGCTGGGCATGCTTGCCCTCGGTGAACCGCGTGCCCTCGACGAAATTGAAAATCCCCACCGGGTTATTGCGAAACTTCGCGCAGGTCTTGCGGGTGGTTTCCAGGTCTTTGCCTTTCTTCTCCGGATGCTTCTCCAGATAGGCCTTGGAGTAGCGTTTCATGAACGGAAAGCCCAGAGCCCACCACGCCAGGCCAATCACCGGCACCCAGATCAGTTCCTGTTTGAGGAAGAACTTCAACGGCTGGATGCGTCGATTGAGCACGTACTGCAACACCAGAATGTCGACCCAGCTCTGGTGGTTGCTGGTGATCAGGTACGAGTGCTTGTAGTCGAGCCCTTGCAAGCCGCTGATGTGCCAGCGCGTGCGACGGACCAGGTTCATCCAGCCTTTGTTGAGGCTGATCCAGGCCTCGTGGGTGTGGCTCATCAGCCAGCCCGCAAGACGTTGAGTGACAGCAAATGGCAGAGCCTTGACCAGCGCCACGCAGAACAGGAACGAGCAGAGCAGAATCGTGTTCAACGCCAACAGCAGTGAAGCGATCACACCGCGAACCGGTGCAGGTAGGAAATCCAGCATTTAAACATCCATAGGTCGGTTGGCTGCCTGAATCGCGGTCAATGCGATGGTGTAGACGATGTCGTCGACTTGCGCGCCTCGCGGCAGGTCGTTCACCGGTTTGCGCAGACCCTGGAGCATCGGTCCAAGGCTCACGCAGTCGGCGCTGCGCTGCACGGCTTTGTGGGTGGTGTTGCCGGTGTTGAGGTCAGGGAACACAAACACGGTAGCGCGACCGGCCACCTGGCTGTTCGGCGCCAGTTGCCGGGCCACGGTTTCGTTGGCGGCGGCGTCGTATTGCAACGGGCCGTCGATCAGCAACGAGTTTTGCTGTTCATGGGCCAGCAGGGTGGCTTCGCGAACCTTCTCGACTTCTTCACCGCTGGCCGATTCACCGCTGGAGTAGCTGATCATCGCCACGCGCGGCGTGATGCCGAACGCCGCGGCCGAATCGGCACTTTGCAGCGCAATCTCGGCCAGCTCGCTGGCGCTCGGGTGCGGGTTCATCACGCAGTCGCCGTAGACCAGCACTTGCTCCGGAAACAGCATGAAGAATACCGACGACACCAGGGTGCAGCCCGGCGCCGTCTTGATCAGTTGCAGGGCCGGTCGGATGGTGTTGGCGGTGGAGTGAATGACCCCCGACACCAGGCCATCGACTTCATCCAGCGCCAGCATCATGGTGCCAATCACCACCGTGTCTTCCAACTGCTGTTCGGCCATCGGCGCGTTGAGGCTTTTGCTCTTGCGCAGCGAAACCATCGGCTCGACGTAGCGTTCGCGGATCAGGTCCGGATCGAGAATTTCCAGCCCGGGCGGCAACTCGATCCCTTGGGCACGGGCCACGGCCTGCACGTCTTCGGGCTTTGCCAGCAACACGCAACGGGCGATACCTCGGGCCTGGCAGATCGCGGCAGCTTGCACGGTCAACGGCTCGCTGCCTTCAGGCAACACGATGCGTTTGTTGGCGTTCTGCGCTCGCTGGATCAGTTGATAGCGGAACACGGCTGGCGACAGGCGCATTTCCCGCGGCGTGCCGCAGCGCTGATGCAGCCAGTTGGCGTCCAGATGGCTGGCGACAAAATCGGTGATGATTTCGGCCCGTTCGCGGTCGTCGATCGGGATTTCCTTGTTCAGTCCGTTCAACTGGTTGGCCGTGTCGTAGGAGCCGGTGCTCACCGACAATACCGGCAGGCCCGCCTGCAATGCACCCCGGCACAAATCCATGATGCGTGGGTCCGGCAGGGTGTCGCTGGTCAGCAGCAGGCCGGCCAACGGCACACCGTTCATGGCCGCAAGGCTGACAGCGAGGATGATGTCGTCGCGATCGCCCGGGGTTACCACCAGCACGCCGGGCTTGAGCAGTTCTACGGTGTTGCGCATGGTGCGGGCGCAGATGATGATGTTGGTCATGCGCCGGGTTTCGTAGTCACCGGCGTTGAGCACCTGGGCGCCCATCAAATCGGCCACGTCACGGGTGCGCGGCGCGTTCAGTTCCGGTTGAAACGGGATGCAGCCCAACAGGCGGAAATCCCCGCTGCGCAGCAGCGGTGAATGCTCCTTGAGGCGCGCGGCGAAGGCCTCCATGCTCTCGTCGGTTTTAACCTTGTTGAGGATCACGCCAAGGACTTTCGGGTCTTTCGGGCCGCCGAACAATTGCGCCTGCAATTCCACGCGGCCGGAGAGTTCGGTCAGCACCTCGTTTTCCGGCGCCGACACCAGGATCACCTCGGCATCGAGGCTCTTGGCCAGGTGCAGGTTGACCCGCGCGGCGTAACTGGCGCTGCGGGTCGGGACCATGCCTTCGACAATCAGCACGTCTTTGCCGATGGCAGCCTGCTGATACAGGGTGATGATTTCTTCGAGCAGCTCATCGAGCTGGCCGTCCCCGAGCATGCGTTCGACGTGGGCCAGGCCCAAGGGTTGCGGCGGCTTCAAACCGTGGGTGCGGGCCACCAGTTCGGTGGAGCGCTCGGGTCCCGTGTCACCCGGATGCGGCTGGGCGATCGGTTTGAAAAAGCCAACCTTGAGGCCAGCGCGCTCAAGGGTACGCACCAGCCCGAGGCTGATGGAGGTCAGACCCACACCAAAATCGGTGGGCGCGATAAAAAAAGTTTGCATGCGGATTCTCTGAAGGAGCATGGCAAAGGTGAGGGCCTATGACTGGCCGTCTACCGAAATTCAGTCACCAAGGTTATCGCTAACCGAGCCCTGTGCGCACCAACCGCAAGCAAAGGGCTGGCCTATTTTTTCCAGGCGTTGCACCGGGTCCATGACCCAGGCCCGTGATTGCCACGGCGGCTGGTGGCGCAGGTGTTGGGTATGGCCGCAGGAAAGCTCGACCACCCAGTGACCGTCCTCATCCTGATGAAACCCAGTAATCGTCGAATCCCGTCTGTCCGGGTTGTGTTCGCTTTCGGGCGATTGCTTCGCTAAACTGGGTCTTTCTATATTCTTATGCAAAAGGTCTCGCCCCATGCTGATCGCCGCCAATAAGGCTGTCTCCATCGACTATACCCTGACCAACGACGCTGGTGAGGTCATCGACAGCTCCGCCGGCGGCGCGCCGCTGGTCTACCTGCAAGGCGCAGGCAACATCATCCCTGGCCTGGAAAAAGCCCTGGAAGGCAAAGCTGTCGGCGACGAGCTGACCGTAGCCGTTGAACCGGAAGACGCTTACGGCGAATATGCCGCCGAACTGGTCAGCACCCTGAGCCGCAGCATGTTCGAAGGCGTTGATGAACTGGAAGTCGGCATGCAGTTCCACGCTTCTGCTCCGGATGGCCAGATGCAGATCGTTACCATCCGCGATCTGGACGGCGACGATGTAACCGTCGACGGCAACCACCCACTGGCCGGCCAGCGCCTGAATTTCCAGGTCAAGATCGTTGCCATCCGTGACGCCAGCCAGGAAGAAATCGCTCATGGCCACGTCCATGGCGAAGGTGGCCATCACCACTGATTTGTGCGCTAAGCTCAGATGACTGGAGAGGCGCCCCGAGGGCGCCTTTTTAGTCTGCGGCTGTCCCGTGTGACGCCGCCAAGCGGCTGTTTCGAGAAGAACACTGGAATCTGGAGTACGTCATGAGTGCTTTTCACGACCTTAATTTGACAGCCCTGGATGGTCAGGCGCTACCTCTGGCACCGTTCAAGGGGCAAGTCGTGCTGGTGGTCAACGTTGCCTCCAAATGTGGCCTGACCCCACAGTACGCCGCGCTGGAAAACCTCTACCAGCAATACAAGGGCAAAGGTTTCAGCGTGCTGGGTTTGCCATGCAACCAGTTTGCCGGGCAGGAGCCTGGCAGCGAGCAAGAGATTCAGGAGTTTTGCAGCCTCAACTATGGCGTGACCTTTCCGTTGTCCAGCAAGCTGGAAGTCAACGGTCACGAGCGTCATCAGCTGTACAAGCTGCTGGCGGGCGAGGGTGCCGAGTTCCCGGGTGACATCACCTGGAACTTCGAAAAATTCCTGCTGGGCAAGGATGGTCGGGTACTGGCGCGGTTCTCGCCACGTACTGCACCGGATGATCCCTCTGTCATTCAGGCGATTGAAAAAGCCCTGAGCTGATATCTCCCCTGTAGGAGCGAGGCTTGCCCGCGAAGGCGTCAGATCAGTCAGTAATGATGTCGACTGACCGACAGCCTTCGCGGGCAAGGCTCGCTCCTTCGATGCTTTCCGCCTTTTATTCCTTAATCACCAAAATCAATAGTGCTGTTCAAGGCGCTCCAGTCTCCATATTATCGCCGTCATAAAGTCATCCTCCGTGGAGCGTCCCATGCCTGTAAAAGCCTTGTTCAAACCGTTCCACCTCGGCAGCCTCGAACTGCCGACCCGAGTCGTCATGGCGCCGATGACCCGTTCGTTTTCGCCGGGTGGCGTGCCTAACTCCAAAGTGATCGAGTACTACCGTCGTCGTGCCGCCGCGGGTGTCGGCCTGATCATCACCGAAGGCACTACCGTTGGTCACAAGGCTTCCAACGGCTACCCGAACGTTCCGCATTTCTACGGTGAGGCCGCGTTGGCGGGCTGGAAAAAGGTCGTCGATGCCGTGCACGCCGAAGGTGGCAAGATCGTTCCGCAGTTGTGGCATGTCGGCAGCGTGCGTCGTATCGGTACCGAGCCGGACGCCAGCGTGCCGGGCTATGGTCCTTCGGAAAAAATCAAGGACGGGCAGGTCGTGGTTCACGGCATGACCAGACAGGATATTCAGGACGTGATTGCCGCGTTCGCCCAGGCTGCCAAGGATGCCCAGAGCATCGGCATGGACGGCGTGGAAATCCACGGCGCTCACGGTTATCTGGTCGACCAGTTCTTCTGGGAGGGCAGCAACCAGCGCACCGACGAATATGGCGGCAGCCTGGCCAATCGTTCGCGCTTCGCCATCGAGCTGATTCAGGCCGTGCGTGCTGCGGTCGGTGAAGGTTTCCCGATCATCTTCCGTTTCTCTCAATGGAAGCAGCAGGATTACACCGCGCGTCTGGTGCAGACGTCGCAAGCCTTGGGTGAATTTCTCAAGCCGCTGTCTGACGCTGGCGTGGATATTTTCCACTGCTCGACCCGCCGTTTCTGGGAGCCGGAGTTCGATGGCTCTGAACTGAACCTGGCAGGCTGGACCCGCAAACTCACCGGCAAGCCGACCATCACCGTGGGCAGCGTCGGTCTGGATGGCGAGTTCCTGCAGTTCATGGTCAACACCGACAAGGTGGCGCAACCGGCCAGTCTGGAAAAACTGCTGGAGCGTTTGAACAACGACGAGTTCGACCTGGTGGCGGTCGGCCGTGCGCTGCTGGTAGACCCGGACTGGGCGCAGAAGGTGCGCGACGGTCGTGAAGAAGACATTCTGCCGTTCAGCCGTGATGCGTTGATGACGCTGGTTTAAGCGTCGGATGCCTTCGCGGGCAAGCCTCGCTCCTACAGAAGAACGCGATCACTGTAGGAGCGAGGCTTGCCCGCGAAGCTGTCAAGGCAACATCGCCGCCCCCGGCAGCACCTGCCCCTGTACACAGGCTCCACGCAACTGCCCCTCAAACTGTTCAATGATCGCGGCCCAACCCTGGCGACTGGCATGCTGGCGCGCATTGAGCCGCACGCAACGCAAGGTTTCCCGCTCTTCGAGCATCCAGGCTGCCGCATCGCAAAATGCTTCTTCATCACCAGGCATCGCGAGCACACCGTTGTAACCATGGCGAATATGTTGCGCGGCCGCCGCCTGATCGTAAGCCACCACGCCGAGCCCCGAGGCCAATGCCTCAAGCACCACGTTGCCGAAGGTTTCCGTCAGGCTCGGGAATAGAAACACATCCCCTGACGCATAATGAGCAGCCAACGCTTCGCCGCGCTGAGAACCGCAAAAGATCGCCTCGGGCAGATCCCTTTCCAGGTCCGCCCGTTGCGGCCCGTCGCCGATCACGATCATTTTGAGGTGACGCTGTGGATAACTGCTTTTCAGGCTGTCGAAACAGCGCTTGAGCAAGCCCAGGTTTTTCTCCGGCGCCAAGCGTCCTACGTGGATGACAGCAATGTCGTTCTCACCCAGCCCCCATTGCTCGCGTAGAGCGCCCAGGCGTTTGGCCGGGTGGAACAGTTGGCTGTCGACGCCCCGGGATAGTAATGCCAGGCGTTCGAAATGCCGGCGCTCCAATTCCATGCGCTGGCTGACACTCGGCACTAGCGTCAGGTTCGAGCGGTTGTGGAACCAGCGCAGATAGTGCGTCAGCAACCGGGTGAGCAAGCCGAAGCCGTATTGGCTGGAGTACTGCTGGAAATTGGTGTGGAAGCCGCTGACCACCGAAATGCCCAGACGCCGTGCCGCGCGCAATGCCGACAAGCCCAGCGGACCTTCGGTGGCGATGTACAGCACATCCGGGCGATGACGCTTCCAGCGTCGCAACAACTTGTGCATCGACGACTGGCCCCATTGCAAGCCTGGATAACCTGGCAGCGGCCAACCTCGGCACAGCAGCAATTCATCGTCGCTGCCGGTCTGCTGATCGCAGCCCTGACGAGGCCGGACCAATTCCACCTGATGCCCGCGCGCGCGCAAACCGTCACACAGGCGACCCAGTGTATTGGCCACGCCGTTGATTTCCGGAGGGAAGGTTTCAGTGATCAGGGTGATATGCAGAGCTGTCGTCATGACCCCAGTTTCTGCTGAGGCCATGTCGACGTTGTGACGGTCAGATGATGGATTTATGACCGCGTCAGCGTTGTACCACCAGGTTCTCCGCACCGCGCTCGCGCACCCAGAACAGTGTCGCGCCTGCCACGGCCGCCGGCATCATCAGGATGTTGACCACCGGGATCAGCAACACCAGATACACGCTCCCGCCGAAGCCGAGGCTCTGCCAGCGCTTCTGCCGCAGCCAGGCGAGCATTTCGTTCCAGCCGAGTTTGTGGTTATCCGCCGGGTAGTCGATGTACTGGATCGCCATCATCCACACCCCGAACAGCAGCCACAGCGGTGCGGCAATGATGTTCACCACCGGGATGAACGAGAGGATGAACAGCCCGATCGCCCGTGGCAGGAAGTAGCCGAGTTTGCGCATCTCGCGGGCCAGGGTGCGCGGGATCATCGCAACCAGTTCAGCCCAGCTGAACGCCGGGAAATCGTCGGTGCCGCGTACCACCACCTCGACTTTCTCTGCGAGAAAGCCGTTGAACGGCGCGGCGATGATGTTGGCGAGCATGGTGAAGGTGAAGAACACCATCAACACCACCAGCACCACGAACAGCGGCCAGAGGATGTAACTGAGGAAACTCAGCCACTCGGGCAGGGAAGGCATCAGCGTATCGACCCACAGGCTGAACTGATGGCCGGCCAGATAGATCAATCCGACGAACAGCACCAGGTTGATCGCCAGCGGCAACAACACGAACAAACGCAGGCCGGGGCTGAGGACCAGTTTGAGGCCTTCACGCAGGTATTGCGGGCCGGATAGAACGGGGGCGGGCATAACGAGCTCCGAGCAGAGGGTAAACGCGCCGACCTTACCGGCTTTGCCTGGCAGGTGAAAGCACGGCAGCGGTATCGACATTCACTGTAACAAAGGCGTCCTGAAAATCACCCTGACGGCATAGAGACCACCTATGAGCTGGATTGTTAAACCGTATTTCCTTAATCTTCGCCCCCTCGATACGCTGCACCCAATCTTTTTACAGGACGGTCGGGTTCAAGCCTTCCCCAAGTGCTTTCAACCGTTCTTTTTTATTCCCGCCGGTGATCCGGCGTTCCGCGCCAGGTGTTCCGGGCCGGTCAACAGGAGCAGGTCATGTCTGAAGTCCGTCATTCGCGAGTGATTATTCTCGGTTCCGGCCCTGCCGGTTACAGCGCTGCGGTATATGCCGCCCGTGCCAACCTCAAGCCACTGCTGATCACCGGCATGCAGGCCGGCGGTCAACTGACCACCACCACTGAAGTCGACAACTGGCCTGGCGATGTCCACGGCCTGACCGGCCCGGCGCTGATGGAGCGGATGCGCGAGCACGCCGAACGCTTTGAAACCGAGATCGTTTTCGATCACATCAATGCCGTGGACTTCGCTGCCAAGCCATACACCCTGACGGGCGACAGCGCGACCTACACTTGCGACGCCCTGATCATCGCCACCGGCGCCAGTGCTCGTTACCTGGGCCTGCCGTCCGAAGAAACCTTCATGGGCAAAGGCGTTTCGGCCTGCGCGACCTGCGACGGTTTCTTCTATCGCAACAAGCCAGTCGCTGTGGTCGGTGGCGGCAACACCGCGGTGGAAGAAGCCCTTTACCTGGCCAACATCGCCAGCAAGGTAACGTTGATTCATCGTCGCGAAACCTTCCGCGCCGAGAAGATCCTGATCGACAAGCTCAATGCCCGTGTTGCCGAAGGCAAGATCGAGTTGAAGCTGAACGCGACGCTGGACGAAGTCCTGGGCGACAACATGGGCGTGACCGGTGCCCGCCTGAAAAACAACGACGGCAGCTTCGACGAAGTGAAAGTCGACGGCGTGTTCATCGCGATCGGCCACACCCCGAACACCTCGCTGTTCGAAGGTCAGTTGACCCTCAAGGACGGTTACCTGGTGGTACACGGCG
Organism: Pseudomonas sp. Sample_16; assembly: GCF_004307665.1. Taxonomy (NCBI): domain Bacteria; kingdom Pseudomonadati; phylum Pseudomonadota; class Gammaproteobacteria; order Pseudomonadales; family Pseudomonadaceae; genus Pseudomonas; species Pseudomonas sp. Sample_16. The sequence continues at coordinate 97,010 of NZ_RCOB01000168.1, read as the reverse complement.
GCCGTGATGGCAACGCCACCGCGACCAACCTGGAAGGCATCTTCGCTGCCGGTGACGTGGCTGACCACGTTTACCGTCAGGCCATCACCTCGGCCGGCGCCGGCTGCATGGCGGCATTGGATGCTGAACGTTACCTCGACGGCCTGCAGAACGCCTGATTCTGCCCGCATGAAAAAACCGGCCTCGGCCTAATGATGTTCACTTAAGAAAAAGTTGGCATCCTGTGGCGAGGGAGCTTGTCGGATCGCCGCACCGTCCCGCTGGGCTGCGCAGCAGTCCCTTTTTTAGGGCCGCTTCGCGCCCCAGCGGGAGCAAGCTCCCTCGCCACGGGTATAGTGCTCGTCCTTAAGTGAACAGCATTAGGCCTTGGCCGGTTTTTTTATACCTTCGATTAATCATCAATTGCTTTAGGAGCGAGTGCACTCAGGTCAGTCTGGCCAGGCACGCCTCAAGGATATCCAGCCCCTCTTCAAGCACCGCCGCCTCGGTGGTCAACGGCGCCAGCAAGCGAATGATGTGCCGCGACTTGCCGCTTGGCATCAGCAGCAACCCGGCGTCCCGCGCCAGTGCCAGCAGTTGCGTCAACTGCGCGGCGGCGGGTGTGCCGTCGGTGTGGGTCAGTTCAATGCCGCGCATTGCGCCAACGCCGGTCAGGCGCCCGAGGAAGGGCGATAACTTGCGATCACACCAGGCTTGGTAGCGACTGACAATCGCCTCTTCCTGCTGCGAGCCCCAGGCTTGCAGGTGGGCATCGGTCATCTCGTCCAGCGTCGCCAAAGCGGCGGCGCAAGCGATGGGATTTCCGGAGTAGGTGCCTCCGAGCCCGCCCTTGGGCAAGTTGTCGAGCAGCGATTTGCGCCCGACCACCGCACCCAGCGGCACGCCGCCGGCGATGCTTTTGCCGAGCAGGATCAGGTCCGGCTCGATGCCCAGACGCGAGAACGCGAAGCGTTGCCCCGTACGGCCGAAACCCGACTGGATTTCATCGGCAATCAACACAATGCCCTTGTCGTCACAGAAACGGCGCAGCGCTTGGGCGAACGTTATGTCCATGGCCAGAAACCCGGCTTCACCCTGCACCGGCTCGACGATGAAGCAAGCCACGTCCTCGACGTCGATTTCGACGCTGAACAGCCGTTCCATGGCTTTCAGGGCTTCGGCGCAGGTCACGCCGTTGTCCTGGCTGGGGAAAGGCAAGTGATACACCGGTCCGGGCAGCACACCGACCTTCTGTTTGTAGGGCGCGACTTTGCCGTTGAGGTTGAGTGTCGCCAGGGTGCGACCGTGGAAGGCGCCGTCAAAGGCAACCACGGCACTGCGACCGGTGGCGCCACGGACGATTTTCAGCGCGTTCTCGGCGGCTTCGGCGCCGCTGTTGGTCAACATGCCGCTGACCGGGTAATCGACCGGGATGAACGCGCAGAGGCGATCCATCAAGTCGATGTACGGCTGATGAGGCGCGGCATTGAACGCGTAGTGGGTCAGGCGCGTGGCTTGCTCGCGGATGGCCTCGACGATGCGCGGATGGCAATGGCCAAGGTTGAGCACGCCGATGCCACCGACAAAGTCGATGTAGCGTTTGCCGTCGGTGTCCCAGACCTCGGCGTTTTTGCCGTGGCTGAGCGTGACAGGGTGAACGATGTTGATCGACTGGCTGATGGTTTCGTTGCGCATGGATGACCGGCTCGGAAGAAGGAGGACTTCTTTTTATCTAAGCCGTGAGCAGCGGTGCCAGGCAAACGAAATAAAATCACCGGGTCAATCTGAAAAGTCGGGATGTATCGCCGATCCCTGCAGGAGCACGGCTTGCCGGCGATGGCGATCTTGAGGACGCCATCGCCGGCAAGCCGTGCTCATGCAGAAAGCTGTCAGCGGCGGGTCAGGGGCTGTTGGGTGAACTTCACACCGGCCAGGCCATGGGCGATCAACGCACGAATATTGCCGTGATCGCTGCCCTCAGGCGTCGCCAGCACCGAACGATAATGTTCGCCGAACGCCAGCAGCGCTTCTTCATCACTCAGGCCTTCCAGCAACGCCAGGCCCAGGGTCTTGCACGAGCCTTCGTTCTGCCCGGCGGCGTTTTCCACGCCGCCATTATTGAAGGCCTGAGGCTGGTAGTCGTAACCGGCAGCAATGAACGCGAGGGTGTCGGCGAAGATGTGTTCACCGGTCTTGAGACTTGCGCGCAGGGTGTTCAAATCACTCATTGGGTTTTCCTTTGGCAAACGCCGCTTGTTGTTCGGCGCTGGCTTCTTGCTGAAATCGGGCTTTCCATTCGGTATACGGCATGCCGTAAACCACTTCGCGAGCGTCATCGAGGCTGACGTCGATCTGACGTTCGTCGGCGGCGGCCTTGTACCACTTGGACAAGCAGTTGCGGCAGAACCCGGAAAGGTTCATCAGGTCGATGTTCTGCACATCCTTGCGGCTGTCCAGATGGGCCACTAGCCGGCGAAAGGCCGCGGCTTCGAGTTCGAGGCGTTGTTGATCGTTCATGGCGGTCTCGGCGAGACAGCTTCAAGCGGCAAGCTTCAAGCTGCAAGTTGGGTTGTGGTGGCTGCAAGTTTACAGCCTGACGCTTATAGCTTGAAGCTAGCGGCTTGCCGCCAGCGTAATCGACACCGACTCGGCAAACCGTAGCGCGTGGGGCTTGTCGACTTCGACTTCGGCATACAGCACCGAGGCGTTGGCCATGACCAGATCGAGAATTTCCTGGGTCAGGCGTTCAAGCAGGGCAAAACGATTGCCCTCCACGTGGGCGATGATCGCTTTGGTGATGGTGCGGTAGTTCAGCGCGTGATCGATATCGTTGTCACGCACCGCTTCCTGGGCCGCATAGAGGATGGTCAGGTTGATCAACACATCCTGCTTGTTGAGGATTTCATCTTCGTTGATGCCAATGAAAGTGCGCAGACACAGGTCCTTGACCCGGATGCGTGCCATGCCTGGTTGAAGTTGTGGCATTACTACTTGCTCCGTCCAATCAATTGCAGGAACTCCTGGCGGGTGTTGCTTGACTCGCGAAAGGCGCCGAGCATCACCGAGGTGTTCATGGTCGAATTCTGTTTCTCGACGCCGCGCATCATCATGCACATATGCTGGGCTTCGATGACCACTGCGACGCCTGCCGCGCCGGTGACTTGCAGCACCGCGTCGGCGATTTGCCGGGTGAGGTTTTCCTGGATTTGCAGGCGGCGGGCAAACATGTCCACCAGCCGGGCAATCTTCGACAGGCCCAGCACCTTGCCAGTGGGAATATAAGCCACATGCGCCTTGCCGATGAAGGGCAGCAAGTGGTGTTCGCAAAGCGAATAGAGCTCGATGTTGTCGACGATCACCATTTCATCGTTGTCGGAGGCGAACAGCGCGCCATTGACGATCTCTTCGACACTTTGTTCGTAGCCATGACATAGGTACTGCATCGCCTTGGCCGCACGCGCCGGGGTGTCTCGCAGGCCTTCGCGATCAGGATTTTCACCGAGGCCGATGAGGATCTCGCGATAGCTCTGGGACAGGGCGTTCTGGTGCAGGAATAGCGTCATGGAAGATCCTCGCGGGACACTTATTTGATGTGCCTTCCGCCATTGACGGTCAGGGTCGTGCCGGTGACATACGGGTTGTCGAGCAAATATCGCAGGCTTTGATAGATCACTTCGCTGCCCGGTTCGATGCCCAGGGCGGACTTGGCCAGTGCCTTGGCGCGATAGGCTGCATCGTCGTCAGCATTGAACATTAGCAGGGCGGGCGCGATCCCGTTGACCTTGATGTGCGGCGCGTACTTTGCAGCGAAGGACAGGGTCAGGCTGTCGAGCCCGGCTTTGCTGGCGCAGTAGCCAATGTGCTTGCTGCTGCCCTTGCGGGTCACGTCGTCGCTGATGTGCACGATATCGGCAGGGCTCGAGCGTTCGAGCAAGTCGGCGCAGTGCAAGTTGATCAGGTAGGGCGCCAACATGTGTACGCTGAACATGCGGGTGAATGCCGCTGCATCGGTATCCGCGGTTTCGGCGAGCCATTCGGAAGCGTTGTGGACAATTGCCCGCAGGCTGTCGGTATGGGTTTTCAGTTCACGGATGAATGCAAAAACCCCGGCCTCGCTGGAAAAGTCCGCAAACACTGCCGTCGCCCCCAAATCCCGCAGGGTCTGTACGCCGGGCCGTTCACTGCGGTAGCTGAAGATCACGCGATGACCGTCTTCGAGCAGTCGCTGCGCACAGTGCAGGCCAACACGCTGGCCGGCTCCGGTGATGAGGATAGGGGCTGCAGAAGAGGTCATGAGCGGCTCGCATCGCGTTAAGAGCAAAACTATACCAGCGCATTGCAGCGTTCACCTACGCCCACCGCAAGGGCAGTGCCGAGGTCACTCAGGAGAGGTGTTTCGCCAGGCGCAGCGTCGGGGGTGATGGGTGGGCGTCTCGGGCCAGACAAGGCCTATTGCTGATGTGCCAGAAGCGACAGTGACATTCTTTCCCGCGTCAGGTTGAATTTTTTCGGGACTGGAGAGTTAGAATGGGCCTCGAACGCTACAAGGATGTTTAGCCAGATGCCCGTAATCACTGACATCGCTTCGGATTCCCGCCACAGCGGCTTACTGGAGCAGGATGAGCTCTTCCCCATTCGCGAGGTGTCGCGCCTGACCGGCGTCAACCCGGTGACCCTGCGTGCCTGGGAGCGCCGGTATGGGCTGATCGTGCCGACACGCACCGCTAGTGGGCATCGTCTGTATTCGATGGCCGATGTCGAGCGGGTGCGCAGCATTCTCGGCTGGATCGAACGTGGTGTGGCAGTCAGCAAAATCGGCAAGATCCTGGCCAAGGCTGCGCCGCTTCAAGCGTTGTCGCACCTCATACCTCAAGACCTTGTGCAGGCTGACTACTCGCAGTGGCAGCAACAGATCGAGGCCGCCGTCGTGTCATTCGATGAGGTTCGGCTGGATCAGGTCTACGGTCAGATTTTTTCCACGTATTCGCAGCCGGTCGTTTTCCAGGACATCCTTCTTCCGCTCTGGAAGCAGTTGCTGCAACGCCAGGATACGTTCGGCAGGACCAGCGAGTGGCTTTTCCTCGATGGTTTTCTGCGATCAAGAGTGTTGCAGCGCCTGCTGCTGATTCGCGACAAACAACCAAGACGAGTCATCGTTTGTGCCCTCGCGGGACAATGCCGGGAGCTTGAGCTGTTGCTTGCTGCGCTGTTTCTCGGCTCCGGGCAAACGGGCGTGCGGGTATTGACCATTGGTCAGCCGTTTGATGAATTGACCCTGGTTTGCGAACGAATCAAGCCACAGGCATTGGTGCTGTTCTCCAACCACGTGCCGACGGCGGAGCTGCCGCGGCGTTTGAATCGCCTGGCGATGAGCCTGGATTGTCCAGTGTTGTTGGCGGGCGATGCATCGGATCTGGCGCAGGAAAGCCTGGCCGGATCGTCGATTGGCTGCCTGGGGAACGAGGGAACGGTGATGCGCCAGCGCCTGAATCAATTTCTCGCTGGCGGTCTGGATACCTGATCGTCAGAGATGCAGGGCGGGGTGGGTCAGTCGGTGCTGCTGCAGGATGTACTGGCGCAAACGCTCGGTTTCATCCTTGTCGTCCTGGCTCAACTGATAGGCATAGAAGCCTTGTTCGGTTTCCTTCTCGAACGTGCCACGCAAGGCGATTCGCTCATAGCCTGACGGGCTGAACCACAAGGCGAAGTGCTTCGGTGCCTTGGTTTTGTTGCGAACCTCCAACAGCACGCCCTTGAACGATACTTCATGCACCCACATCGTGCCGGGCTGGCCCTTGGCATTTTCAAGGGCTACCGGCTCGTCGAGCACCAGCCGCCATGGGCGGACCAATGGCCCGTCTTCATAAATGCTGGGTACGCCCAGCCGAAGATGCAGCGCGTGAAATTCGTCTTCCACCAGATGCAGGGGAAAGGTCATCTGTTGATTTTCGAAATTGGCTTGGATGGTCACTTGCTCATGCGCAGCAAGGCGCGTAAGCAAGTCACGGATTTGTGATCCACCGTTGACCAGCAGACTCGACGTCGCATCCCGCACATTGAGCTGCGGGTTATGTTGCATGGTCTGGATGAAATCCAGCTCATCCTGGGTCAGGAGCGCGTCGCGTTGCATAGCAAACTCGAAAGATATAGATACAAAGTCATTGGTGATTGTAGTTAATGACAATTAATTCGCCGTTTTGTTTGCGCCGTTCGTCGCCTTTATCGCCGCGAGTTCGGCCTGGACTTCAGCCAGTTGCGCTTCGAGCTGTGCAACCCGCTGCTGCGCCTTGACCTGCACGGTCACATCTTTCTGGACGCCAATGAAGTAGACCTGTCCGTCATTCGGATTTTTCACCGTGGAAATCGACAGCTCGTTCCAGAAAGGGGTGCCGTCCTTGCGGTAATTCCTGATGATCTCCCGGCAGGAGCCTTCATTGTTCAATGCATCGCGGATCAACGGGAGGGCCTGCTGATCTCGGTCTCCCGACTGAAGGAAGCGGCAATCCTGGTAGAGGATTTCTTCGCTGGTGTACCCAGTCAGGCGTTCGAAAGCAGGGTTGACGTAAATCAGGATCTTGTCTTGCTCGCCTTCCTTCTCGGCAATCACGATGCCGTCATTGGAGGCATTGATGGCCAGTTGCAGCAGCTTTGCGTTGATCATCGGTGAAACCCTTCCTTGTTGGTTGTCTGCGGCATTCTAAAAGAACAATGCTGACCGTGCTGTTAATATCCCGGTCTTTCACTCAGGTTCAGGATCAGATTGATGAAAGTCGCCATCATTTCCGGCTCGGTTTACGGCACGGCTGAAGAAGTCGCCCGTCACGCCGCGAACATTTTGAACGCTGCCGGTTTCGAAACCCTGCACAACCCCCGTGCAAGCCTTGCAGACATTCAAGCGTTTGCCCCGCACGCCTTGCTCGCCGTGACCTCGACCACTGGCATGGGCGAATTGCCGGATAATCTTCAACCGCTGTATTTCTCGATTCGCGACCAGTTGCCCGCTCAATGGCGTGGTTTGCCCGGTGCGGTCATCGGGCTGGGCGATGCCAGTTATGGCGATACTTTTTGTGGCGGTGGCGAGTTGATGCGCGAGCTGTTCGGCGAGTTGGGTATTCGCGAAGTCCTGCCGATGCTGCGTCTGGACGCCAGTGAAAGTGTGACCCCTGAAGCCGATGCAGAGCCCTGGCTGGCAGAACTGGTCAGCGCATTGCGCGGTTGACCGACAGTCTTCAACGTTCGCTTCAACCGCTGTCACGGTTCTGTCGAGGCTGCTTCAAAGGCGCGCCTCGCCTTGCCTGGCGGCGGTACTTTGACACGGATCCAAACTCTTTGAGCCACTGACTCGTTCGGCCATCAAGCTGGCTGCCAATGCAACTACGGGAACCCTGGAGGCTGACTAGACTCGGTAGTCATTGGAAACACTCCATAATAAAAAAGCCGAGGTTCCTTGCCGTGAGCGTAGCCCCAGTCCAATCCTCACACAGCGTCAAAGACCTGGTCAGCGCAGCCGAATGGCAGACCCGTGTCGACCTCGCTGCCTGTTACCGTCTGGTGGCCCAGCATGGCTGGGACGATCTGATTTTTACCCACATCTCTGCCAAAGTACCTGGCACCGAAGACTTCCTGATCAACCCGTTCGGCTTGATGTTTCATGAAATCACCGCGTCGAGCCTGGTCAAGGTCGATCAGGCCGGTAACAAGTTGATGGACAGTCCCTACGAGATCAATCCGGCCGGGTACACCATCCACAGTGCCGTTCACGAAGTTCGCCATGACGTGGTCTGTGTGCTGCATACCCATACGGCGTCAGGTGTTGCGGTCTCGGCGCAGAAGCAGGGCATTTTGCCAATCAGCCAGCAGTCGCTTTTTGTTCTGTCGAGCCTGGCGTATCACGCCTATGAAGGCGTTGCGCTGAATCACGAAGAAAAGGCACGTCTGCAAGCCGACCTCGGCGAGAACAACTTCCTGATGCTGCACAACCATGGCCTTTTGACTTGCGGCAACAGCATCGCCGACACCTTCCTGATGATGTTCACCTTTCAGCGCGCCTGCGACATTCAGGTCATGGCACAGAACGGCGGTGCCGAGTTGATCGCCATCGAACCGCAGATTCTTGCCGGCGCCAAGGCAATGATTGCCGGTGTCACCAAAAGCTCCCAAGGCATGGGCGGAGCGTTGGCGTGGCCGGCGTTGCTGCGCAAACTCGATAAACAAGACCCGGGTTATAAACTCTAATGGCACTCGCAGAGATCCCCCTGAGTGTCTGGCGCAAACGCGGGCAGACCTTCGATTTCCATGGTCAGACCATCCATTACTGGACGGCGGGGCAGGGTGAGCCGCTGTTGCTCATCCATGGTTTCCCGAGTGCCAGTTGGGACTGGCATTATCTCTGGCAACCGCTGGCCCAGCGTTATCGGGTGATTGCCTGCGACATGCTGGGCTTCGGCGACTCGGCCAAACCGGTCAACCATGAATACAGCCTGCTGGAGCAGGCCGATCTGCAACAGGCATTGCTGGCTCATCTGAATGTCGAGCAACCGGTGCATGTACTGGCTCATGATTATGGCGACAGCGTGGCCCAGGAACTGCTGGCCCGGCATTACGAATCGCGGATCAATCTCGCCAGTTGCGTGTTTCTCAATGGCGGGTTGTTTCCGGAAACCCACCGTCCGGTGCTGATGCAAAAACTGCTGCTCGGCCCCCTGGGCTGGATGATCGGCCGCGCGTTCAGTCGCGACGGCCTGGTGAAAAGCTTCCGTCAGATTTTCGGGCCGCAGACCCGTCCCAGCGAAAGCGAAATGGATGATTTCTGGAGCCTGATCGAAAGCAATCGCGGGCCTCGGATCATGCACAAATTGATCACATACATTCCGGAGCGCCGCGTCCAGCGCGATCGCTGGGTCAGTGCAATGCAGCGCGGTGAAGTACCGCTGCGGGTAATCGATGGCGAAGTCGATCCGATCTCGGGCGCGCACATGGTCGCGCGTTACCGCGAGCTGATCCCCGAACCGGACACCGTGCTGCTGACCGATATTGGTCACTATCCCCAGATCGAGGCGCCGTGCCAGGTGCTCAAGCATTACCTGGCGTTTCGCGACCGGTTGGTGATGCCACCCCTCAAAGTGGCCTGTTCCTGAGGCTGGGGCTCATCATCCCCCAGCCTTATCGCGCACCATTCAGCCTCCGCCGTGTTCATTGTGAGCCGCAGCGCCGTGCCTGACACTCCCGGGTAATGTCCCTGGCCTGCTGGAGTTTCCTCACATGAATGAGTCTGTGCGCTTCGAAGATAAAGTCGTGATCATCACCGGTGCAGGTGGCGGCCTGGGACGGGCGCATGCACTGTTATTCGCCAAACAGGGTGCGAAAGTGCTGGTCAATGACCTTGGCGGCTCGGCCCAGGGCGAAGGCGCCAACGCTTCGGCCGCCGACCGCGTTGTGGCTGAAATCCGCGAGGCCGGCGGCACCGCCGAGGCCAACCACGACTCGGTCACCGATGGCGACAAACTGGTCCAGCACGCCCTCGATGCCTTCGGCCGGGTCGACGTGGTGGTCAACAACGCCGGTATCCTGCGCGACAAGACATTCCACAAAATGGACGACGCCGACTGGGACCTGGTTTACCGCGTCCACGTCGAAGGTGCCTACAAAGTCACCCGCGCTGCCTGGCCGCACATGCGCGAGCAAAACTACGGTCGAGTGATCTTCACCGCGTCCACTTCAGGCATCTACGGCAACTTCGGCCAATCCAACTACGGCATGGCCAAACTTGGCCTCTATGGCCTGACCCGCACCCTGGCCATCGAAGGCCGCAAGAACAACATCCTGGTCAACGCCATCGCCCCCACCGGCGGCACCCGCATGACCGAAGGCCTGATCCCGCCGCAAGTCTTCGAACAACTCAAGCCAGAACTGGTCAGCCCGCTGGTGGTATACCTGGCCAGCGAAAACTGCCAGGAAACCTCCGGCCTGTTCGAAGTCGGCGGCGGCTGGATGGGCAAAGTCCGCTGGGAACGCAGCCTCGGCGCCGGATTCGATCCACGGGTGGGGTTCTCCCCGGAAGACGTGGCGGCGCATTGGCAGCAGATCTGTGATTTCGAAGGAGCGGCGCATCCGAAGGACAATATTGAAGCGTTGAAGGAGATGATGGGGAATTTGCAAAAATATTCGCTCTGACTGCGCTTCATTCGGCAGAGCCAAATCAGGTTCTGCCGTCCCCGATTGACCCCCCTCGCGACAAAAACCACGCCCATAAAAAAGGCCGCTGCAAACGCAGCGGCCAAGCAAGACGTTGGATCCAGGAGCTACAAATCAACGTCGATGTACACGGGGCGATGAGTCGAAACGCTTCAACTCACCTGAAATCTGTCGTGCTTCCGGGCTGTAATCCGTGAAAGCCCGGCAAGAATATGTCTTTGCCGGCAAAGGAAAAACAGCGATTCCCGACATGCACCGTTACCGCCTGCGTAACAGTTCGCTCGCCTGCAGCGTAGTCCATGAATTCGACTGATGCCTTCACATCCAGTCTGTCTATGCCCCGCGCAATCGCCCGTTCCATATGGCCAGTCATCCTTTGGAGGTACATCACGAATACCTCCTTGGTGCGCTTATCGCCCCAGGCCTGCGGCAGTAGGGTGAGGCCTTCTGTCACTCACCGGGGAAGACGCATGACAAAAACAACAATGCGCGCCATCTTCACACCGCAGGCGCTGGCCGCTGCGGTTGCCTTGGGCTGCTGTGCCCAGGCGCAGGCTGTTTCATTCAACATCGGGGAAATCGAAGGGACGTTCGACTCTTCGCTGTCGGTCGGCGCGAGTTGGGGCATGCGCGATGCGGACGATGCCCTGGTGGGCACGGTCAACGGTGGTAGCGGACAGGCGTCGACCGGCGATGACGGTCGTCAGAATTTCAAGAAAGGCGAAACCTTCTCGAAGATCTTCAAGGGTATTCACGACCTTGAACTGAAATACGGCGACACCGGTGTGTTCGTCCGTGGCAAGTATTGGTACGACTTCGAATTGAAGGACGAAGACCGGCCGTTCAAGCCGATCAGCGATCACAACCGCAAAGAGGGCTCCAAGTCTTCCGGTGCGCAGATTCTCGACGCCTTCGTCTATCACAACTATTCCATCGCCGATCTGCCGGGGACTGTTCGTGCCGGTAAACAGGTGGTGAGCTGGGGCGAAAGTACGTTCATCGGCAACTCGATCAACAGCATCAACCCGGTCGACGTTTCCGCGTTTCGGCGTCCAGGTGCCGAGATCAAGGAAGGGCTGATCCCGGTCAACATGTTGTTTGCTTCCCAAGGCCTGACCGACAAGTTGACCGTCGAAGGTTTCTATCAACTGGAGTGGGATCAGACCGTCGTCGATAACTGCGGCACCTTCTTCGGGGTCGACGTGGTAGCGGACGGATGTAACAAGGGATACACGGTCGCCAGCCCTGCGATTGCACCGTTGCAACCGATTGCTGCGGCGTTTGGCCAGGGCTTCGAGGTGACCAGCGAAGGCGTGGTCGTTCCCCGTGGTGGCGACCGCGATGCCCGAGATTCGGGGCAGTGGGGGACCGCATTGCGTTGGCTGGGCGACGATACCGAGTACGGCCTGTATTTCATGAATTACCACAGCCGAACCCCGACGGTTGGCACCACGACGGCGGGGCTCAGAACGCTGGCGAGCATTCCGGGCATTGTCACCACGGCCAACCGCATCGCTCCGGGTAGCGGTGGGGGGCTGGCGCAGAGTGTGATGCTCGGTCGCGGTCAGTACTACCTTGAATACCCCGAGGACATTCGCCTCTACGGCGCGAGTTTTTCCACGACGCTGCCTACCGGCACGGCGTGGACCGGCGAGATCAGCTATCGCCCCAACGCGCCGGTGCAGGTCAACACCAATGACCTGACCCTGGCGATGCTCAACCCCATTGCCGGTGGCGCAGCGTCGCCCATTGCGACAGCGCCCGGTGCCGACAACACAGGCTATCGGCGCAAGGAGGTGACGCAGGTTCAGAGCACCCTGACGCACTTCATCGACCAGATTGCAGGCGCTGATCGCCTGACCCTGGTGGGTGAGGCGGCGGTGGTGCGGGTCGGTGGCCTGGAGTCTCGCAGCAAACTGCGCTATGGCCGCGACTCGGTGTACGGCCAGTATGGTTTCGGTGGCGATACCGACGGTTTCGTGACCTCGACCTCATGGGGTTATCGCGCCCGGGCAATCCTTGATTACAACAACGTCATTGCCGGGATCAACTTCAAACCCAATCTGTCCTGGTCCCATGACGTCGCCGGTTATGGTCCCAACGGGTTGTTCAACGAAGGTGCCAAGGCCGTCAGCGTTGGCGTTGATGCGGACTACCGCAACACCTACACCGCAAGCCTCAGTTACACCGATTTCTTCGGCGGTGACTACAACGTGCTCGAAGACCGCGACTTCGTGGCGTTGAGCTTTGGCGTGAACTTCTGATCTGGCTGAAAAGGATGAATTCAATGCGCAAGATGATTCTGCAAATCGGTTCCGCCCTGGCCCTGAGTCTGCTGGCCGTCAACGTGATGGCCGCCGTATCGGCACAAGAAGCCGACAAGCTTGGCACCACGCTCACCCCGCTCGGTGGCGAGAAGGCCGGCAATGCCGACGGCTCGATTCCGCCATGGACCGGTGGCATTCCGAAAAACGCTGGTGCGGTGGACAGCAAGGGTTTCCTGGCTGATCCATTCGCCAATGAAAAACCGCTGTTCGTGATCACTGCCGCAACGGTCGACAAATACAAGGACAAGCTGTCTGACGGGCAGATCGCGATGTTCAAGCGCTACCCCGAGACCTACAAAATTCCGGTCTACCCCAGCCACCGCACCGCGGCCCTGCCGCCAGAAGTCTATGAGGCGGCCAAACGCAGCGCGTTGAACGTGACACCGACCAACGATGGCAACGGTCTGGCCAATTTCACTGGCAATCGCTATTACGCCTTTCCGATTCCGAAGAACGGTGTCGAGGTCATCTGGAACCACATCACCCGTTATCACGGCGGCAACTTGCGTCGCACCATTACCCAGGCCACGCCACAGTCCAATGGTGATTTCACCGTCATTCGATTCAAGGACGAAGTGGCCGTGCCATCGCTGCTGGGGGATTTGAAGCCGGGCAGTGACGAGAACGTCCTCAACTATTTCAAGCAGGAAGTGACCGCGCCGGCGCGGTTGGCGGGTAACGTGCTGCTGGTTCACGAGACCCTCGATCAGGTCCAGGAACCGCGCAAGGCGTGGATCTACAACGCCGGTCAGCGTCGTGTGCGTCGCGCGCCGCAAGTGGCGTATGACGGTGTGGGCACTTCGTCTGACGGGCTGCGTACTACCGACAACTTCGACATGTTTTCCGGCGCACCGGATCGCTACGACTGGAAGCTGGTCGGCAAGAAGGAAATGTACATTCCGTACAACAGCTACAAACTCGATTCGCCAGACCTCAAATACACCGATGTGATCAAGGCCGGCCATATCAACCAGGACCTGACACGCTATGAGCTGCACCGGGTCTGGGAAGTGGTGGCCACGGTCAAGCCTAACGAACGGCATGTTTACGCCAAGCGTCATATGTACATCGACGAAGACACCTGGCAGGTGGCGCTGGCCGATCACTACGACGGTCGTGGCCAACTGTGGCGAGTCGCCGAAGGGCATGCGCAGTTTTACTACGATCATCAGGTGCCGGCCTACACCGTCGAAGCGCTGTATGACTTGATTGCCGGTCGTTACATTGCCCTGGGGATGAAGAATGAGGAGAAACGCAGCTTCGAATTCAACATCGCGGCAAAAGCCGGGGACTACACGCCGGCGGCGCTCAGGAGTACGGGTGTGAGGTAATCGTCCTACAGCGTCTTACACAAAAAGGTGACCTCGCAGTCACCTTTTTTATGGCCGCAAATCAGCGTGCTGAATACTTCTTCAACAAGCGCTCGGGAGGGGGCTAGGGTGGCGCCACAACAATAACAAGGCGCATCACTATGACTGCCATGACATTGTGTCTGGACCGTCCTGGATTCCTGCCTCGCCTGTCCTCCCATCACCTGGCTCGAGAGCGTTTGGTCGAGCCATTGCTGGCCTCGACGGCTCGAGTGAAGTTGCTCTGCGCACCAGCGGGCAGCGGCAAGAGTGCGCTGCTCACCGAGTGCCTGTTACGTGCGCCGGTGGATTGCCGGGTGTGTTGGTTGCCGATGGCCGGGGAATCCCTGGGTATCGCCGCTTTCCGGCAACGCCTTGCACATGCGCTGGGTCTGGCTTCGGCCGATGAGACTTTTTTGCTGGAGTACCTGTCCCGTTTGCAGGTGCCAACCTGGCTTTTCATCGACGATTATTGCCGGGTTTCCAACCCCGAACTCGATCGCTTTCTGGATCGTTTACTGGCTGTCAGAAGCCCGACATTGAATTGGTGGCTGGCCTCGCGCCGACGTCCACAATGCAACTGGCCCCGGCTGTTGCTTGATGATGAGTTGTACGAATGCGAGGCGCGCGCGCTGGCGTTTACCGAGTGTGAAGTCCAGCATTTGCTCAGTCATGTCGAGCCAGCAATGGCCACGCATACAGCACGCAGAATTATTCAGCGCAGTGCAGGCTGGTGTGCCGGTGTGCGCATTGCCTTGCTGGATGCCTGCCAGTGGGCAGCCGAGCAGAACAAACAGGAGCGCTCGGCGACACTGCTCGATTATTTGCACCATGAGTTGTTCAGCGCGCTGGCCCCTGAACTGATTGAGGCTTGGCAGGTACTGGCGCGTTTGCCGCGATTCAACGCCAGCCTCTGCGAGCATCTGTTCGGCGCCGGTGAAGGGGCGCAATGGTTGCATCAATTGCAGGACATGGGCTGTTTCATCGAGCCATGGGAAGACTCCAGCGAGTGGCTGCGGGTTTTTGTGCCGTTGGCCCGGGCCGTGGGCGACGAGCGGGGTTCGGCGGGGCGGGCGTGGCATCGGCGCGCATGTCAGTGGTTTTGCGCCGAGGAAGACTGGCAGGGGGCGTTCGAACAAGCGCTGCTGGCTGAAGAGTTCGAGGTTGCCGTCACTCTGTTGCAGCACTTCAGTCTTGAGCATTTGTTCCGGCGAGAAAACGTGCGCTTGTTGTTGAATCTGCATGAGCGACAGGGCGAAGAGTTGACCCTCGGTTCGCCGCAGTTGGTGGGACTGATCACGGCGGCGTTGTTGTTCGCCGGGCGCTTCGATCAGGCTGCCGAGTGCATTGGCCAACTGGCCCGTTTCGCACCACAACCGACCGCCACGCTTCAGCGGCAATTGCTGGCTCGCTGGCAGGCACAACAAGGTTGGCTGTTGCATTTGCTGGGGCGCATGGAAGCGGCGCGTGCACACTTTATTGACGCGCTGGCTGAATTGACGCCGGATGCCTGGCCCGCACGGCTGTTGTGTTTGTCCGGGTTGACTCAACAAGCCTTGCTCAACGCCCAACTCGATACTGCGCAAGCCTACAATCGTGAGGCGTTGTGTCTGGCCCGTGCGCAAGGTTCGTTGCTGTTTGAAGGCTTGCTTGAACTTGATCACGCCCAGTTGCTGGAGCAGCGAGGTGCGCCGCGGCGAGCCGAAAGCTTGTTGGCCGATATCCACGCATTGTTGAGTCGACAGGCCGATCGGCCGACGCCGTTGCTGGGCAGGATTGCCCTGCAGCGCGGGCGACTGGCGCTATGTCAGGGGCAGGAAGAGGTGGCTGCCGAATTCTTCCAGTCTGGTTTGCAAGACTGCCTGCACAGCCAGGACAAGCGTGCGTTGTATGGCTTTCTGGGGCAGGCCCAACTGGCCGCCAACCAACGCGATTACGCCCTCGCTTTCGATCGATTGCGCGATGCCGAGCGCTTGATGCAGCAGCGGCAGATTCCCGAAACGGTTTATCGGGGTGTATTGCTGCAAATCAGCAGTCATTTCTGGTTGCAGCAGGGGCGCCCGCAATTGGCTCGCGAAGCGTTGACCCGTGTGTTGCGTCACTATCGCGGAACGCATGCCCGCCAGGCCCCTCCCGCGACCGTGATGCTGATTGCCCGTGTCGAGTATTTACTGGTGCTTGCCCAAACCCGACTGCAGGAGGCGCAACAACCGCTCGAACAACTCAACAACCTGCTCGTTCACGCCCAGCAACATTCAATGCTGGCGCTGGAAGCGGAGTTGCAGTTGGCGATCTGCGAAGTAGCGGACCTGACGGGCGAAACCGATCTGGCGAAATCGGCATTGCTGGCGGGCCTGAAGCTGGCAGGGCGTGGGCAATTGCAACAGGCCTTGTGTGAACTGCGCCTGCGCCAACCGACCTTGCTCAGCCGTTACGGCATGGACGACGAGTCTGCGGCAACAATCGACGACAATCCATTGAGCGGGCGGGAACTGGAAGTACTTGGCCTGATTGCCCAAGGCAACTCCAACCAGCAGATTGCCGAACAGTTGTTCATTTCATTACATACAGTGAAAACCCATGCGCGGCGAATCCACAGCAAGTTAGGTGTAGAGCGTCGCACTCAAGCAGTAGCGATAGCAAAAAAGCTGGGATTGATTTCCCGGGAGTAATGAATGCAAACACTCCCTTGGGTGCAACGATGATGGTTTTAATTAAGATGTTGGCAGGACTCAGACATAGGCAACCATGGTTTGAGTCTGGCGTTATCAACTCTAATTAACAGGTTATTCAATCATGGAAGAATTAAATATCGAGCGAGTGCGTGCCATATTGCATTCAAGGCTCAGCGGGCGTGGAATTGATGTTGACGACGTTTACATCAATGGCGTTTATTCGCTTGAAAAACCACTGGTCACTTACTCGCAAACGCTGGTATGGGCCTTGTATCTGAAATTGCAGGACGGCGAAGTTCCTTACTTTGAGGGCGACCATCTAGGTTTGTTTGTCAAAGCCTATACATTTGATTCGATACATCGTTTCAAGGGTCTGGAGTTTGACGAAGTCAACGGCATTAGTGCAGATATTGCAGAGCTGTTCCAAATTCAATCTGTAGTTTGATTCAGCCGTTGTGCCGGCGCGTGCCGGCACAACCGCTATTCAAGCGCCGGGTGTTTTTGCCTCATAGCCCATTCGCCAACTGACGGCGCGTGTTGCGGACAACAAACGCTGCGCGGCCGGGCCATTTTCGTCGGCGTGGAACAGCGACGTCGGGCCGACCACGGTCAACACGGCCACGACATTTCCCATTGCATTCATCACCGGTGCCGACAAGGCGTCCACCCCCGGCATCAACAAGCCATGCACATGATGCAGGCCCCGCGCACGGATCTGCTCGCACAACAGAGCATAAGCCTGCTCATCTGCCAGCGCGTGACTGGCATGCTCCTGCAGTTCCCGGTCGCGCAGCTCAACGGTTTCGCGCTTGGGCAGGTAAGCGCCAAAGACCAGGCCAGTCGAAGAACTGAGCAAGGGCAATACCGAGCCCAATTGTGTGACCACCGTAACCGCACGCACCGCGGGTTCGATGCGCACTACGGTCGCGCCCTGATTGCCCCACACCGCTAAAAAACAGGTTTCATTCAAGTCATCCCGCAGCTCGGCCAAGGGCAGGGCGGCGACGTTCAGCACATCCATTGCGTTGAGGGCCGCAAGGCCAACGCGTAACGCTTCACGGCCCAGGCCGTAATGGTTGGTCGCCGCATTCTGTTCGGCAAAGCCGCTGGCGATCAGCGCCTGCAAATAGCGGTGAACCTTGCTCGCCGGCATCTGCACGTGTTCGGCCAGGCGCGAAAGAGAGGTCGAGGGCGACAACTCGGCCAGCGCCTTGAGGATGTCGGTCCCCACCTCGGCGGAGCGGACTTTCTGTTTGCCGTTGCTGTCGCTGCTGGGCTTTTCCATGTTGGTGCTGTGATCCCGGGACGAATGGGCGTCTTTATAGCTTGACGGTCAATACCAATCAAATTACGTTATGCGTAATTGAATTACGATAAAAATAACCCAGACGGGCCATGAGCGCTGCTCCAGAGCGATCGGTTACCGTCGACTCCCGTTCAGGAGGCTCCATGAACCCCGATTCAACCGCCCAGGCGTTGGCTTATCAGTCAGGCTTCGGCAACGAATTCAGCAGCGAAGCGCTCCCCGGTGCATTGCCCGTCGGCCAGAACTCCCCGCAAAAAGCCCCTTACGGCCTCTACACCGAGTTGTTCTCCGGCACCGCTTTCACCATGGCCCGCAGCGAAGCGCGGCGGACCTGGATGTACCGCATTCAGCCATCGGCCAATCACCCGGCATTCGTCAAACTCGACCGACAGTTGGCCGGTGGCCCCTTGGGTGAAGTGACGCCCAATCGCCTGCGCTGGAACCCACTTGAGATTCCCGCTGAGCCGACCGATTTCATCGACGGCCTGGTGAGCATGGCGGCCAACGCCTCCGCCGAAAAACCGGCCGGCATCAGCATCTACAACTACCTCGCCAATCGCTCCATGGAGCGGGTGTTCTTCAATGCCGACGGTGAAATGCTGCTGGTGCCACAGCAGGGGCGTTTGCGCATCGCCACTGAACTGGGCGTGCTGGAAGTGGCGCCCCTGGAAATTGCCGTACTGCCCCGGGGCCTGAAATTTCGTGTCGAGCTGCTTGATCCGCAAGCGCGTGGCTACATCGCGGAAAACCACGGTGCGCCATTGCGCCTGCCGGATCTCGGGCCGATCGGCAGCAACGGCCTGGCCAATCCACGGGACTTTCTGACCCCCGTCGCGGCGTACGAACACCTTGCGCAGCCGACCACCCTGGTCCAAAAGTTCCTCGGACAATTGTGGGCCTGCGAACTCAATCATTCGCCGCTCAACGTTGTCGCCTGGCATGGCAACAACGTGCCGTACAAGTACGACCTGCGCCGTTTCAACACCATTGGTACCGTCAGCTTCGATCACCCGGACCCGTCGATCTTCACCGTGCTGACTTCGCCGACCAGTGTCCATGGGTTGGCCAACCTCGATTTCGTGATCTTTCCGCCGCGCTGGATGGTGGCTGAAAACACCTTTCGTCCACCATGGTTCCACCGCAACCTGATGAACGAGTTCATGGGCCTGATCCAAGGCGAATACGACGCCAAGGCCGAAGGCTTCGTACCCGGTGGCGCGTCGTTGCACAGCTGCATGAGCGCCCACGGCCCCGATGGCGAAACCTGCACCAAAGCGATCAACGCTGAGCTCAAACCGGCGAAAATCGATAACACCATGGCCTTCATGTTCGAGACCAGCCAGGTCTTGCGCCCGAGCCGGTTCGCCCTTGATTGCCCGCAACTGCAAACCACCTACGACGCTTGCTGGGCTACGCTGCCCGCCACTTTCGACCCGACCCGGAGATAACCCATGACGCAGACTTCCATCACTCGCAGCTGGGTTGCTTCCGCCAACGGCCACGCGGATTTCCCGCTGCAGAACCTGCCGCTGGGCGTGTTCAGCGTGAAGGGTTCGGCACCACGCAGCGGCGTGGCCATCGGCGAGCATATTTTCGACCTGGAGGCCGCACTGGATGCCGGCCTGTTCGACGGCGCCGCGAAAGCTGCCGTCGAAGCCACCCGTGGCGGTCAATTGAATGCGTTCTTCGAGCTGGGCAGCGCCGCTCGTGTGGCGCTGCGCGAACGCTTGCTGGAACTGTTGAGCGAAGGCAGCACGCTGCACGGCAAGATCGAAGCCCAAGGCGCAAAACTGCTGCCGCTGGCGACGGATTGCCAGATGCACCTGCCAGCGAAGATCAACGATTACACCGACTTCTATGTCGGCATCGAGCATGCGCAGAACGTCGGCAAACTGTTCCGTCCCGACAACCCGCTGCTGCCGAACTACAAATATGTGCCGATTGGTTATCACGGCCGCGCTTCGACTGTTCGTCCATCCGGCACCGACGTACGCCGCCCGAAAGGCCAGACCCTGCCGGCCGGCCAGACCGAGCCGACCTTCGGTCCGTGCGCACGTCTGGACTACGAACTGGAACTGGGCATCTGGATCGGTCAGGGTAACGAAATGGGCGACTCGATCGCCATCGGTGACGCCGCCGATCACATCGCCGGATTCTGCCTGCTCAACGACTGGTCGGCGCGGGATATCCAGGCTTGGGAATACCAGCCATTGGGGCCATTCCTGTCGAAGAGTTTCATCACCAGCATCTCGCCATGGGTCGTGACCGCTGAAGCGCTAGAGCCTTTCCGTCGCGCCCAGCCTGCGCGCCCGGAAGGTGATCCGCAGCCACTGCCGTACCTGTTCGACAAACGTGATCAGGCTGCAGGCGGTTTCGATATCGAGCTGGAAGTCTTGCTCTTGACCGAAGCCATGCGCGAGCAAAACCTGCCGGCTCATCGCCTGACCTTGAGCAATTCGAAATACATGTACTGGACCGTGGCGCAAATGGTCGCGCATCACAGCGTCAACGGCTGCCAATTGCAGGCCGGTGACTTGTTTGGTTCGGGAACTTTGTCGGGGCCGGAAAACGGTCAGTTCGGCAGCCTGCTGGAAATCACCGAGGGCGGTAAAAAACCGATCGAGCTGGCGTCGGGCGAGGTGCGCAAGTTCCTTGAAGACGGTGACGAAATCATCCTGCGTGGCCGATGCACTCGCGAGGGCTTCGCGTCCATCGGCTTCGGCGAGTGCCGCGGCAAAGTACTGCCGGCGCGCTGAGAGGAACGGAGCATGGAACTCTATACCTACTACCGCTCGACATCGTCCTATCGGGTGCGCATCGCGTTGGCGCTCAAGGGGCTGGACTATCAGGCGCTGCCGATCAACCTGATCGCGCAGCCCGGTGGCGAACACCGCCAACCGCCGTACCTGGCTATCAATCCCCAAGGCCGGGTGCCGGCCTTGGGCACTGAAGAAGGCGCGTTGCTGATCCAGTCACCGGCGATCATCGAGTACCTGGAGGAACGTTATCCACAGGTGCCGCTGCTGTCCAAAGACCTTGTCGCTCGTGCACATGAGCGCGGTGTGGCAGCGTTGATCGGTTGCGACGTGCATCCATTGCACAACGTCAGCGTGCTCAATCGGCTGCGGCAATTGGGCCATGATGAACCGCAGGTGATGGAGTGGATCGGGCACTGGATCGGCCAGGGGCTGGCGGCCGTGGAGCAGTTGATCGGCGAGCAAGGCTACTGCTTCGGCCCGCAGCCCGGATTGGCAGATGTTTACCTGATCCCACAGTTATATGCCGCTGAGCGCTTCAACATTTCCCTTGAGGCGTACCCGCGAATTCGTCGGGTGGCGGCATTGGCAGCCACGCATCCGGCGTTCATCAAGGCGCATCCGGCAAACCAACCGGACACGCCGTAACACCTCTGTAGGAGCGAGCCTGCTCGCGATTACGGTCTTGGATGGATCGCCGTTATCGCGAGCAGGCTCGCTCCCACAAAGGTTTGTTTTCAGTGGACGATGGAGTTGGGCGGCAAATGCCCAAGCCGTTCCGTCAGGCGAATGCGCTGGATCGGGTCGTCACTGAGCAACAGCGCATGCTCCAGATCGAAGCGCTCGGCGTTGGGGCAGTCCAGGCGTTGGTAGAGACTGGCGCGGGCCAGGTAGTCGGCGGCGTTGGCGTTACCCAGTTCAAGCACGCGCTCGGCGTCGATCAGGGCACCAATGTAATCGTCGTGGGAAAGGTGCAACTGGCGCAGGTTGCGTGACAGGCGCTGCAGCATCTGCACCGGTTCGGCCGTCACCAGGTGTTCGGCACTGAGCTTGATGTTCGGGCCGTACTGGCGCTGCAGCAGTTCGCGGCAGTCGTTGGGGTAGAGTCGGCGACCGCCGCAGGGATCGAGCAAGTGATCGGCACCGGGCACACGCAAGAGAAAATGGCCGGGGAAGTTTACCCCGACCAAGGGAATTTCCAGGCCTCTGGCCAATTCCAGGGCAATCAGCCCCAGGGCCAGCGGTTGCCCGCGTCGGCGTTCCAACACTTTATGGATCAACGCTGCTTGCGGCCGCAAGGGTGTGGCATCGTCCTGCGCGAACCCCAGATCATTCATGCGCCGCAGCAATGGCTGCGCCAGTTCGCTCACCGGCAGCATCGGCAAGCCGCCGCTGGCTCGTTGTTGCAGTTCTCGCACCTTTTCCAGCGTTGCCTCGGGGGACACTTCGCTGTCATGTTCGACGCAAATCCACAGCGCCGCCTCGAACAGGGCGGGCGGTGAACGTTGCAGGCAAGCGAAAAACGATTGTCGCGGCGTCATTGAAATCTCCGGGCAATGCCTCGTTTTAGCCCCGTCTCCGCTATTCGTCCAGTGCCTTGCAGGGGCAACAACAGGTTATTTCCGAAAGACTCTACAGCTGCGTCGCTTATTCCGGTGCGCTTCTGCAATTTTTGGGCGCAAGCCTATACTGGCGACTACAAGAAGTGATTCGGGAGCCTTACGATGTTTGCTCTCATGCAAAGCACTCGCCTTGAATCGCTGCACCTGAGCGTTGACCCGGTCACCGGGTTGAAGGCGGTCATTGCCATCCATAACAGCCGACTGGGACCTGCCCTGGGCGGTTGTCGTTACCTTGCCTACCCTAGCGACGAGTCTGCTGTCGAGGATGCCATACGCCTTGCCCAAGGCATGAGTTACAAAGCGGCACTGGCCGGCCTGGCCCAAGGGGGCGGGGTGGCGGTGATTGTCCGGCCTGCCCATGTCGCGAACCGCGGGGCGCTGTTCGAAGCTTTCGGACGCTGTATCGATCAACTCGACGGACGCTACATCACGGCCATCGACAGCGGTACTTCCGTGGCGGACATGGATTGCATCGCGCAACAGACCCAGCACGTCACCAGCACGACCTCGGCGGGTGATCCTGCGCCGCATGCGGCGATGGGCGTATTCACCGGCATTCGCGCCACCGCCATGGCCCGCTTGGGCAGCGACAATCTCGAAGGTTTGCGTGTGGCTATCCAGGGCCTGGGCAATGTCGGATTCGCCCTCGCGGAACAGCTGCATGCCGCGGGTGCCGAGTTGCTGGTCAGCGACATCGATCACGGCAAAGTGCAACTGGCCATGGAGCAACTTGGCGCGCATCCGATTGCCAACGATGCATTGCTCAGCACGCCATGCGACATTCTGGCCCCGTGTGGTCTGGGCGGGGTGCTGAACAGTCATAGCGTCACGCAATTGCGCTGTTCGGCGGTGGCGGGGTCGGCGAATAATCAGCTGACGCACCTGGACGTCGCCGATCAACTTGAGCGACGCGGCATCCTGTATGCACCGGATTACGTGATCAATGCCGGTGGCTTGATCTACGTTTCGCTCAAACACCGTGGTGAAGAGCTGTCGACCATCACCGCGCATTTGTCGAAAATCAGCACGCGACTTACTGAAGTCTTTGCCCATGCCCAGGCGGAGAAACGTTCACCGGCGCGGGTGGCCGATGAGTTGGCCGAGAAAGTGCTGTACCGATAACAAGAACCTTTGAGTCGGGAAATGAAAAAGGCCCTGAGTCATTCGACTCAGGGCCTATTCAATTCGCATGTCACTTCGCAGCTTTCGGTGCCTTGGCCGGTTTGGCCGCTGGTGCCGGCTCTTCGGCTTCAACCGCTTCGACCGTTGGCGCGATTTCAGCCGGTGCGCTCAGCAATTCGGACAGGGCGTCCGGCTGGCTCTTGAATGCCTTGGCGAAGACATCGCGATTTTTCGCCATGTAGATCCCGGCTTCTTCCACTTGCTGCTCGGTCAGGGACGGAACGGCTTTTTGCAACACTTCAGCCAGCAACTCGGCCAGTTCGAGCATTTTGTCATGACGGTCAGCTTCGGCTTTATCCATGAACAAGCGCTCCAGATCTCGGCTGCTGCGGTATACCACTTCGACGGCCATTCACCACCTCACATGCCTTCACATTGGTTGTCGATTTCGACTACTGTATCTATATACAGCGAAAAGGATAAGCGAATCCCTTTGCTTTGGGTAGTGGCTTTTTAATGTAGTCCGGATTCAGGGTTTGTCAGGTGCAGGGCACCCAAGGTGCGACCAAACGCCACGGCGCGCAATTGCGGGCCGCTCGCCATCATGCAGTGGCCTTTTTTCTGCATGCGCAAAACCGTCACGTCCAACCCGCATTATCCGGTCGAGCCGACCTAAGGAAGCATCATCGTGAAAATCAACTGGGCCGAAAAGCTGCGGCAGAATGTGCATCAACTGGCTGAGTCCCTGGGCAACCTGTTCGTCGAAACCTTTCATTACCTCGCACTGTTCGCCATCGGTGCGGTGACCGCGTGGGCGGCGGTGATGGAGTTTCTCGGGATGCTCGAGAAGGGGCACATCAAGATTGATGACATCCTGCTGCTGTTCATCTACCTGGAACTGGGGGCGATGGTCGGGATTTACTTCAAGACCAACCACATGCCGGTGCGTTTCCTGATCTACGTGGCGATCACTGCGCTGACGCGGCTGTTGATATCCAACGTGTCGCACCACAATCCACCGGACCTGGGGATCATCTACCTGTGTGGCGGTATTCTGCTGCTGGCGTTTGCGATTCTGGTGGTGCGTTACGCTTCGTCGCAGTTTCCGTCGGTGAAGATAGAAAACCCGCACCGCAAGATCGGTGCGGGTTCCAGTGAACACCCGGAGGTGGAGAAGGGCGAGCTTTAAAGGCCCATGGTGGGGCGCGGGCGCCCTTTGGCTGGGGGTGGCGGCAGGCTGCGCGTGCCGCCATCGGTCATGGATTCGAGGACGGCCACGGCGCTGTGGCCTTGTTCGATGGCGATGCCGAACTGGATGCTTTGCACCAGTCGTTTAAGGCGTGCAGGGTCATTGCGTTGCTCGGCACTGATCATGCGTTTGGCAACGATCCGGCCATTGTTGGAAAGGGTCAGCATGATGCTGCCGTCCAGGCCCTGAATGCTCAGGTTGATCTGGTAATCCGCTGCAAAGGCATCGGTAATGAGCTGAAAGGGGTTGTCCATGATGCGTCACCGCCTGATTGAACGTGCAGTTGTTGACCGGCCGTGATCGGGTTGGTTCGCAACGCCGGACCACCGGCCATTTCACGGCCATATCGCCATCATTGTTCCAACAGGGATGTAGCAAGGGGCATGCCGACTGGATTGTCGGACAATGATCACGGCAAAAAGAAGGCGGGCACTGTGGCCCGCCTTCTTTTTGCCTGCACGATTCAGGGCATTAAACCGTGATGCGCCTCGAAAACGATCAGCACTCTACCCAGTTCACCGCCAGGCCGCCGCGTGAGGTCTCTTTGTATTTGTCGTGCATGTCGGCACCGGTGTCGCGCATGGTGCGGATCACCCGATCCAGGGAAATGAAGTGTTTGCCGTCGCCGCGCAGAGCCATTTGCGTGGCGTTGATCGCCTTGACGGCGGCAATCGCGTTGCGTTCGATGCACGGCACTTGCACCAGCCCGCCCACCGGGTCACAGGTCAGGCCGAGGTTGTGTTCGAGGCCGATTTCCGCGGCGTTTTCCAGTTGCTCCGGCGTGGCGCCCAGCACCTCTGCCAGGCCAGCGGCAGCCATGGCGCAGGCTGAGCCGACTTCACCCTGGCAACCCACTTCGGCGCCGGAGATCGAGGCGTTTTTCTTGCACAGAATGCCTACCGCTGCCGCGCCCAGGAAGAACGCCACGACATCGTCGTCCGAAGCATCCGGGTTGAACTTCATGTAGTAGTGCAACACCGCCGGGATGATGCCCGCCGCGCCGTTGGTCGGTGCGGTGACCATGCGCCCGCCGGCGGCGTTTTCTTCGTTCACGGCGAGGGCGAACAGGTTCACCCATTCCATCGCCGAGAGGGTGGAGGTGATGACGTTCGGTTTGCCGATTTCCAGCAGGCTACGGTGCAATTTCGCCGCGCGACGAGGAACATTCAGACCGCCCGGCAGGATGCCCTCGTGGTTCAAGCCCTGCTCGACGCACTCGCGCATCACCGACCAGATATGCAGCAAGCCCTGGCGGATTTCGGCGTCACTGCGCCAGGCCCGTTCGTTGGCCATCATCAATTCGGAAACCCGCAAGTTGTGCTGGTTGCACAGCTGAAGCAATTCGACGGCGCTGGAAAAATCGTACGGCAGCAGCACTTCGCTGGCCGGTGAGATCCCGGATTCGGCTTCAGCCGCTTCGATGATGAAACCGCCACCAACCGAGTAATACGTCTGTTCAAACAGCTCGCCGGTTTCGCCGAAGGCTGTCAGGGACATGGCGTTGGGGTGGTAGGGCAGGCTTTCGTCAAGCAGCAGCAGATCGTGTGCCCAGTCGAAGGCGATGGTCACCTGGCCTGCCAGGGACAATTCGCCGGTTTCGCGCAGGGTCTGGATTCGACTGTCGATGGACGTGGGATTGATGCTGTCCGGCCACTCGCCCATCAAGCCCATGACACAGGCGCGGTCGGTGGCGTGGCCGACGCCGGTTGCCGACAGGGAGCCGTAGAGGCGGATTTCAACTCGCCGCACATCGGCGAGCAAATGTTGATCGACCAGCGCTTGGGAGAAGGTCGCAGCTGCACGCATCGGACCCACGGTATGAGAGCTGGATGGGCCGATGCCGACTTTGAAGAGATCGAAAACACTGATAGCCATGCTAAAGCCTATTCCTGCAATGGAAGATGAATCGCTGCCATTTTTGTAGGACAAGCGCACTTTCAGCGATACTGCCTGCCTCGGTCCTACGTGACCAACGAAACTTCCTAAGACAGCCTTTAGCAGGACTAAACAATGAGCCGTCAATTGCACGCCCAGACCTACGTGTGGCTACAGGTGTTTTCCTGCGCCGCCCGGCACTTGTCGTTCACCCGTTGTGCGGAAGAACTGCACATCACGCCGGGGGCGGTCAGCCAGCAGATCCGCCAGCTTGAAGAGCGCCTGGGTTTTCGCTTGTTTCATCGACGTGCAAGGGGCGTGGAGTTGAGTGCTGAAGGCCAGCGACTGGCCATCACCGTCAATGAGGCTTACGGCAGCATCGATGCGGAATTGCGTCGACTGGACGCCGGCATGATCAGCGGCACCTTGCGCGTGCGTTCGATTCCATCGTTCCTCAGCAAATGGCTGACGCCACGCTTGCCGCGATTGCAGCAGCGGTTTCCGGACATCCAGTTGCGCCTGGTGGCCGAGGACAGCAGCGTGCCGTTGCATGAGGGCGATTTCGATTTGGCCATCGACCTCAACGACGGCAGTTATCCGGGACTGTTATCCACAGCCTTGCTCGACGAACAGATTTTTCCGGTCTGTGCACCGGGCCTTCTGCGCGGTCGCCCGCCGCTGCATGGGCCGGCGGACTTGATGCACTTTCCACTGCTGCATGACATCACAGCCTGGCGTGGCAGTTATGAATACGCCGAATGGGAGTTCTATCTCAACGCCATCGGTTTCGAAGGAGCCGATGTGCGTCGTGGTCACACGTTCAATCGCAATCACCTGACTATCGAAGCGGCCATCGCCGGGATGGGCGTTGCCATTGCCCGGCGAACGCTGCTCAACGATGAGTTGGAGCGCGGCGCATTGATCGTGCCGTTTGGGCTGACGGTGCCTAATCACAAACGCTACATGGTGCTCTATGCGCCGGGGGCGCTGAGTCATCCGGGCGTGCGTGCGGTGCATGACTGGCTGGTGGAAGAAGCGGGGATTTTTCGCGGTTTGCATCCGCTGGGCGAGCGGCAAATGTGAGCAATTATTACCTAGGGGCGGACCGAACCAACTCCCGACCTTAACAGCGCTTTTGCCAGTTGTCCGGCTTTTTTTGCGATTAGAAATTTATCTTTTTTTAGGGGTTGAATTGTTCAGCGTACAGACCGATTGTGTAAGTAAGAGGTCACGGTGATGACGCCCAAGGGCTTAGCTGACCGGCCTCTCGCGAGCTAGCTGAAATAAGGGATGAACTATGCAAATCCAAGTCAATAGCGATAACCATATTCAAGGCAGTAAACGACTGGAGGAGTGGGTACGTACTACCATTGAGAGCACGCTCGAACGATATGAGGAGGACCTGACACGCGTCGAGGTTCACCTGCGGGACGAGAACGGCGACAAGCCGGGTCCCCACGATTTGCGCTGCCAACTGGAAGCGCGGCCAAAAGGCCACCAACCGATTTCCGTCACCCATAAAGCCGCCAGCCTGGAACTGGCGATCGATGGAGCCGCTGAAAAACTCGAACATGCGCTGGAACATCTGTTCGGCAAATTGCGAGGCAAACCACGAGCCGCTGTGGTGCCGTTCGAGCGCAGGGCTCACGCCGATGTGCTACTGGAAGAAGAGTTTCTTGAAAACGAACAGGCTGCGCAAAACGGTTGAAGCCTGATTCACTGTTTTTACTTACCCACCGAAACGGGCCTGCATTGCAGGCCCGTTTTGGTTTCAGGATTCACTGAGCAAGAGATCACGGCTTCACTTCTTTTGCGTATAAGAATCTTTATCATTAGTATTGCGCCTTGCTGGCCACGTGATATTCACGCCGCCTCACCCGGTTCCAAGGTCGCAACATGAAAGCCACAAGCAAGACGCTCCCCGTTTCCTATCGACTGGCGGTCACATCACGCGTGCTGGCTGCCGTGCTTGGCGGCTATGTCGTCTCGGCGCTGGCGAGTGTCTGCCTGACGTTGTGGGTGCCAATGGCCCGCGCCGAAGCGGTGGTGACCGGAATGCTCAGTTCCTTCCTGGTCTATCTGCTTGCGGTGATCTGGTGCTTTGCTTGTCGAACAGCGTGGCGAGCCTGGGCCGGGTTGATCCTGACAGGCCTGCTGTTGGCGGCGTTGGCAGGGCTGGCTTACTGGATGGGGCAATCATGAAAGAGGGATTTCGCCAGGCAATGGCCTGGTTGCACACCTGGGTCGGTTTGCTCTTCGGTTGGCTGCTGTTTGCGATTTTCCTGACCGGCACACTGGCCTATTTCAAAGATGAGACCACTCACTGGATGCAGCCGGAAATCCCCGCGCGGTCGGTGTCCACCGAATCGAGCCTGGCCCTTGCCCAGGATTACCTTCAGCAACAGGCTCCCGGCGCATCACGCTGGATCATTGAATTGCCCAGCGCCCGCGAACCGGCACTCTCGGTACGCTGGCAACAGGCACCGGCAAAGCCCGGTGAGCGCGGCCAACTCACGGCAAAATTGCTCGATCCGCAAACCGGCCGTGAGGTGCAGGCCCGGGACACCCAGGGCGGCGAGTTCTTCTACCGTTTCCATTTCCAGCTGCAAATGCCCTATCCGTGGGGGCGTTGGCTGTCGACCATTGCAGCGATGGTGATGTTCGTCGGGTTGATCAGCGGGATCATCACCCACAAGAAAATCTTCAAGGACTTCTTCACCTTCCGCCCGCGCAAAGGCCAGCGCTCCTGGCTCGACGGGCATAACGCAGTCGGTGTGCTGGTATTGCCGTTTCACCTGATGATCACCTACAGCAGCCTGGTGATTTTCATGAGCATGGTGATGCCGGCGAGCATTTTGGCGGCGTACAAAGGCGATGTGCAGGCGTTTTTCAGCGACGTGTTTCCAGCGGCCAATATCGCGAAAGCCGCTGGTCAGCCAACGCCATTGCTGCCCCTGGCGCCGCTGCTGGAAAAGGCCCGCGGGCAGTGGGCGGGTGGCCAGGTCAGGCGCTTGACGGTGAATAATCCGGGTGATGCGAACGCCACTGTGGTGTTGGCTCGCAGCGGTGCAGACCGCGTGGTTCACGATTTCGGCAGCGCCGTGACGTTCAACGGCGTGACCGGGCAACTGCTCGCCGCGACCCCGGCGCAAGCCATGCCAATGGCCGTCGCCGGCACTTTCTACGGTTTGCACATGGGCCATTTCGCCGGACCGCTGTTGCGCTGGTTGTACTTTATCTGTGGGCTGGCAAGCACGGCGATGATCGGCACCGGGCTGGTGATCTGGCTTGGCAAGCGGCAGCTCAAACATGCCAGGAGCAGCGTGATGCCCTTCGAACTGCGGCTGGTGGAGGTGCTGAATATTGCCGGTATGTCGGGGTTGGTCGTCGCGGTAGCCGGGTTTTTCTGGACCAACCGTTTGTTGCCGATCGGGTTGGCCGAGCGCGGCAGTTGGGAGGTCAACAGTTTCTTCATTCTTTGGGCGCTGAGCCTGCTGCATGCCATCGCCCGCCGAGGGCGCACGGCGTGGGTCGAGCAGTTGTCGTTGGCCGCGTTGCTGTTTGGCGCCGTGCCATTGCTCAATGCACTGACCACGCCGTATCACTTGGGCAGCTCCTTGATTGAAGGTGATTGGGCCATGGCCGGTTTCGATTTGGCATGCCTGGTCAGCGGGCTGTTCCTCGCCTGGGCTGCCTGGAAAATGCAGCGCGCCGCAAAGACCGATGGCGTCCGGCAACGCGCCCAAGCAATCACCCTTGAGCAAGAGGCGAACTGAATGTTGCTGGCCCTTTTGCTCTGCTATAGCGGTTTTACCGCGTTGTGTTTGTCGATGGACCGCCATCATGCCGACCTGCTGGGACGCAAACCGTCAACGCGCTCGCGTCAGTGGTTGAAAGTCGCCGGCTGGGTGTTGCTGGCGATTTCGTTGTGGCCGGCGGTATCAGCGATGAACTGGGCGCTCGGGTTAGTGGATTGGTTTGCGGTGTTGATGCTCAGTGCCTTGCTGCTGGTGTTGCTCATACCGTATCGCCCGCGCCTGGCCCTGGCGTTGGCCGGTGTGAGCTTGCTGGCCAGCCCGATTGTCGCGTTCGCACAGTATTGAATGGATGATCTGCCAGCCGCTGGATATCAGCGCAAAAACGCCTGCCGATATTCCCCCGGCGTCCCACCCAGGCTCTGGCGAAAACGATTGGTAAAGTGACTGGCGCTGGCAAATCCGCACGCCAAGGCAATTTCGCCCAACGGCTGCGAAGTCGAGCGCAACAGTTCCCGCGCCCGGTTCAGGCGTCGTGCCAACACGTACTGATGTGGCGGCAAACCGAAACTCTCACGGAACATCCGGGCAAAGTGGTATTCCGACAGCGCGCACAACGCTGCCAGTTGCCCCAGGCTGATGGCTTGATCCAGATGGCTGTCGATGTACTCCACCAACAAACGCCGTTGGTTTGCTGCCAAACCACCCTTGAGACGCAGACCCGGTCGCACGCTGACCTGACTGAGCAGGGCGTGGCTGAGAATCTCGTGGGCCAGGCTGCTGGTGAGCAGGCGCTCGCCCGGTTCTTCCCAGTTGAGGCTGATCAACTGACGAAAACGCACCGCCTGCTGCGGGTCATCGAGAAACGTCCGTTCGCGCAGTTGCAACTCCCGTGGTTCGCGGTCCAGCAGGGTGACGCAGCCAAGGGCAAATTGTTCCGGGCTGAAATACAGGTGAGCCAGGCGAATGTCGCCATTGATCACCCAGCCTGACTGGTGGTCGGCGGGCAATATGCACAATTTGTCGGGGCCACCCTTGTTGCCGGGTTGGTCACGGCGAAAGGTGCCGGTGCCGCCAGCGATATAGCACGACAGCGTGTGATGGCTTGGCGCTTCGTAATCCTGGGCGTCGTGGTGGTTGCTCCACAAGGCTGCGGACAAGCCGTCACCGAGCTCGGCGCTGTGCTCAAGGCGAGCATTCGGCGAGCGGTTGAGGGCTTGAAAGACTTGTAGGGTATCCAGTGAGGCCATGTTCGTTGCTCGCTAACGCCTGCTTCCAACGCCTTGCATCCTACTCTGTAGCGCTGCGACTGCCAGCCAGTTGCCTGACAAAAGCGCAAGTTTATGCAAGTGCGCAAAGGCACGGCGCAGGACACTGAGCGCCTATCGAGGAGCCTTTGCCATGAACCTGTCGTTATACCTGTTGACTGTGCTGATCTGGGGCACCACCTGGATTGCCCTGAAATGGCAACTGGGCGTGGTGGCGATTCCCGTATCGATCGTCTATCGCTTCGGCCTGGCAGCACTGGTGCTGTTCGCGATGTTGTTGCTCAGCCGAAAGCTGCAAGTGATGAACCGGCGCGGGCATCTGATTTGTCTGGCGCAGGGTTTGTGTCTGTTTTGCATCAATTTCATGTGTTTCCTGACGGCCAGCCAGTGGATTCCCAGCGGTCTGGTGGCCGTGGTGTTTTCCACCGCGACCCTGTGGAACGCCCTCAATGCGCGGGTGTTCTTCGGCCAGAAAATCGCCCGCAATGTGTTGATGGGTGGTGCGTTGGGCTTGCTCGGGCTGGGCCTGTTGTTCTGGCCTGAACTCGCTGGCCACACCGCCAGCCCGCAAACCTTGCTCGGGCTGGGTCTGGCGCTGCTCGGCACCTTGTGTTTCTCGGCGGGCAACATGTTGTCGAGCCTGCAACAGAAAGCCGGGCTCAGACCGTTGACGACCAATGCCTGGGGCATGGCGTACGGCGCGGCGATGTTGTCGGTGTGGTGCCTGGTCAAGGGCATCCCGTTCGAGATGGAATGGAATGCGCGCTACATTGGCTCGCTGCTGTATCTGGTGATTCCAGGTTCGGTGATCGGTTTCACTGCTTACCTCACGCTGGTCGGTCGCATGGGGCCGGAGCGTGCGGCTTATTGCACCGTGCTGTTCCCGGTGGTGGCGCTGAACGTCTCGGCGATTGCCGAAGGCTATCAGTGGACCGAGCCGGCGCTGGCAGGGTTGGTGATGGTCATGTTGGGTAACGTCTTGGTGTTCCGCAAACCCAAGCCGAGTGTAAGTCCGATGGCGAGGAAACTGGCATGAACAACCAGGGAGTCAGTTATCCTTCACCGCCAGCAGATAGATCAGCCCAAAAAACATGTATTCGATATTGCTTCTTGCCCAATAGAAGGCATTACGATTGACGGAAGACTCCATGTCGAACCACTCGTTGAGAATGATTACATATAAAACCTGGTAAACGAAAATGGCGCTGCTGAATCCAATGATGGCGAATTTTTTTGCTTCATGGAATTCACTTCGTGGTGCTGCAAGTTTGCGGTATATCTGATAGGCGCCTACCAGGAAACTGATGGTAAAGATGACTTCCAACGTTATGATTGCCCAGTAAAAACGATGATGAAAAAGCGGATGAGTGACGGCCCGGTAAAGTCGAGAATCATTACCGGTGGTATCGCTCATGCTGATGATTCGCCCGATATACTCGGTGTAGGCTGCATAGTCGGTGAAGTTGTTGATGGAAGTAGTGAATCCGAACAAAAAAGCTATCAGGACGACGAGTAGTTTGCTCCTTCTGATAACTAAGGTGGTGGTGAAGTTATTCATTAGAGTGCACTCCGATTGCACGATTATTGCCATTGTTGTGTCGGAGTCTATCTATCTTTCTCGGGAAGAAGTTTGGTACTGAATTGCAAGTTGTGTCGTTGTGCATATTTGTAGGAGTTGACGCAGGCTGCGATTTTTATTTAACGATCAAATTTGAAAAATCGCAGCCTTGGGCAACTTCTGCAGGAATACTCGGTTTAATTCTTGCCTTTCCAGACGTGCGGGTTCACCAGGTCTTGCGGTCGTTCGCCGAGCAGCGCGCTGCGCAGGTTGGCCAGGGCGCGGTTGGCCATCGCTTCGCGGGTTTCATGTGTGGCCGAGCCAATGTGCGGCAAGGTCACCGCGTTTTTCAGCTGGTAAAGCGGCGACTCAGCCAGCGGTTCTTTTTCGTAGACATCCAGCCCTGCGCCTCGAATGCGGTTGTTTTGCAGCGCTTCGATCAGTGCCGGCTCGTCGACCACCGGGCCACGCGCAATGTTCACCAGAATGGCGCTTGGCTTCATCAGCGCCAGTTCGCGGTGGCTGATCAAGTGCCTGGTTTTCTCACTGAGCGGCACCACCAGGCACACGAAGTCGGCTTCGGCCAATAGATCATCGAGGCTGCGCAACTGCGCGCCCAGTTCCTGTTCCAGCGCCGTCTTGCGGCTGTTGCCGCTGTAGAGGATCGGCATGTTGAAGCCCAGGCGGCCACGGCGGGCGATGGCGGCACCGATGTTGCCCATGCCGACGATGCCCAGGGTCTTGCCGTGCACATCGCAACCGAACAGCTGCGCGCCGACCGTGGCCTGCCATTGTCCGGCCTTGGTCCACGCATCCAGTTCGGCGACGCGACGGGCACTGCTCATCAGCAAGGCGAAAGCCAGGTCGGCAGTGCTTTCGGTGAGCACGTCCGGGGTGTTGGTCAGCATGATCCCGCGTTCGCTCAGGTACGCCACATCATAGTTGTCATACCCCACCGAGACGCTGGACACCACTTCCAGTTTCGCGGCGTTCTCCAGTTGCGCGCGTCCGAGCTTGCGACCGACGCCGATCAAGCCATGGGCATGGGGCAGGGCTTCGTTGAACTGGGTGTTGATGTCGCCGTTTTTCGGGTTGGGCACAATGACGTCGAAATCTTGCTGCAGACGTTCGACCATCTCAGGCGTGATGCGGCTGAAGGCGAGGACGGTTTTTTTCATGGATGCAGGCTCGTCGGGCGGAGGAGGATGCTGAGCACGCTAACATTCTTCGCGGGATTTGTGCGAGTCGCTTAACAGCAGCTTGCAGCGCTTCATCCAGTTATACTGGCGCCTTTCGTGGCTCGCTGACCGGGCCCGACATTTGCGCATCACCCGGAGCTTTCATGACTTCCCCGAAACAACCGCCGGCCGACGACGTCTTGAGCGACAGCGTCGACGCCAGCGCCGACAGCGAAACCAAAGCCGAAATCCCGGCGTTCAAGTTCCCGTTCAAACCGGGTGAACTGGCGTCCGCCAAGGGCTCCAACCAGCCGTGGTACAAGAACGGTGCCCAAAACGGCCACACCAAGACCCCAGGCATGGCGCCTCCGGGTACTCGGCGGTCGATGGGCAAGCGCTGAACACCGGATGATCGCGGTGGCAGGACTATCCCCATCGCCAGCAGGCTGGCTCCCACAGTGGTACGAGATGTTCGTGAATTTTATGTTCAGCACTGACCCTGTGGGAGCCAGCTTGCTGGCGATGACGCCGGTGCAAACACAGCAAATCCCGAATCAAGCCGCCCGCAACGAAATAAACGCATAGTTCGCAGGCTGCTCAGTCGCCAATTGCGCACCGGCCGCCATTACCTGCCCGGCAATCTCCTCGCCGGATACATGAAACTGCCACTCGCTGCTCCACTCCGGCAGCGTCTGCCCGGTCAATTCGTCGATGATCGTGGCGAACTCGTGCATGTCCGGCAGAAAAGCGGTGAATCCATCGCCTTTCAGCGCGGCCGTGCGAAACCCAAGCAGCGCACAAATGGCGTCCTTGACCTGGATGTCATCGCGGTCCGCTTGACGGGAACGCTGGATCAGTTCTGACAACTCGCGGTCGACCAACTCGCCACCGACGATCAGCTCAGGCCCTTTTTCCCACGACTCGGGCGGGCAATCCTTCCCGGCCGTATTCAGTGGAATGTGCGGATTGATCTCCATCGGATAAATGCGGCACACCAGCGGCCGCCGCTCATAGATGCGGCAGAGGTTGTCTTCGTCAAGATTCCGGCAGGCACCGACGTTGTAAGCCGCAAAGGTGATGGCGACGTAGGCCTCTGCGTCGGCGCTGCGAACCCGCGCCGATCGGCGTTCGGCGTGTTCTCGTTGCTGCTCCGGCAAGCCCAGCCCGTTACTTAAAAAGGCTTCCGCCAGAATGATCACTTGCCCCCCGTCCGCCGCCCACATGCGGGCTTCGGGCAGGGTCAGGGGTACATGGTGGTCATTGCAGCATTTGCCACAGCCTACGCAGGAAAACGTCGTATTCATTTAACGGTCAGTCGCATCCGGGGGCATCAATCGGCGACAGGATGCCGCCGTGCAGATCCCTGACGAAGCAAGTTATGCGCCACTCACTGCGCCTTGGTGGCCGGGCGGATGGAGTCCCATTCGGTGACGTAAGCGGTTTTGCTTTTTTTGTTGTACAGGCACAGCTCGGTGCCTTGCGCGCCTTTCATGTGTTTTTGCGGATACTGGCCTTGCAACAAAAGCGCGGTGTAGCCAACGCGGTCATCGAACTGCGCGGCATTGCCGACGGGTTTGGCATCCTTGAGGCCACTGG
Source organism: Pseudomonas sp. Sample_16 (assembly GCF_004307665.1). Lineage (NCBI taxonomy): Bacteria > Pseudomonadati > Pseudomonadota > Gammaproteobacteria > Pseudomonadales > Pseudomonadaceae > Pseudomonas > Pseudomonas sp. Sample_16. Next base: position 61,201 of record NZ_RCOB01000168.1, on the reverse strand, counting down.
CCTTGGTGCAACTGGCGAGCACGGTTTTGTCGTAGGCGGCCCAGGCATCAGGGCTGGAGGCGTGGGCCTGGGTAGCGAGGGCCGTGAGGCAGAGGAAGGTCAGGGTGGCAGCTTTCATGGGTCAGCAATCCTTGGGCAGACAGGGCCAGCATGTGAGTATGTCAGAGTGGAACCGGTTCCCGACGCACCTCACGCATTCCGACACTTTCATATAACCGCCGCGCCCGATGGTTGTCTTCCAGTACCTTCAAATCCACAAAACCTTCCCGTCTCTGATCAAATACCTTGAACGCATGCAACAGCAGCGCGCGTCCCAGGCCCCGGCGTTGCGCCCGTGGATGCACCACCAGATTCTTGATGTAGGCACTGGTCCAGCATTGGCACACGGCAACCACGCCTTCGGCGTCCAGGGCCACAAAGCACAGCGCGGGATCGTATTCAGGATCGGTTTCAAAATTTTGTTGCCAGCGCTCCAGCGCCGGCACCCGGCCACCGCCGTCGCGGTAACCCAGTTCCATCAAGCGATGTACCGCTCGTGCAAGTTCGGGACGATAGTCAATCAATTGGACGCCAGTTGGCCAGTCAATGGCCGGCGCGACCTCTGCGAGGTTGCGCCGCATCAACCAGCAATAGTCCCCGGCCAAGGCTCAATGACCTTGTTCGGCCACAGCCTTGGCCGCGTCGATCAGGCACTTGGTCAGTTCCGGTGAGGAGAATTTGGTCAACACCGCGTTCGCCCCGGCCTGACGGGCCTTTTCGCTGTTCATCGCGCTGTCCAGCGAGGTGTGCAACAGCACGTAGAGGTGCGCGAAGTCCGGGGTTTCGCGCAGGGTGCGGGTGAAGGCGTAGCCGTCCATCTCGGACATTTCGATGTCGGAGACAATCAGGTTGATCTGTTGCGCGGTGCCTTGCAGGTCGAGCAGGCAATCGATGGCCTCCTTGGCGCTGCGAGCGGTGTGGCATTGCAGGCCGAGGTTGCGCAGGGTATGCACCGATTGCTGCAAGGCGACCTGGCTGTCATCGACCACCAGAATCCTCGCGTTACCCAATATTTCGGCGTCTTCCATGCTCAGTTCGGTCGGTGCCATCTCGATCTGCACCGGGGCGATGCCGTGGATGACTTTTTCGATGTCCAGCACCTGCACCAGCGTGCCGTCGACCGAGGTGACACCGGTGATGTACGCGCTTCTGCCACCGGAACCAAAGGGCGGCGGGCGGATGTCGGTGGTCAGGCAGTGAACGATCTTGCTCACCGCCTGAACATGCAGGCCCTGCTTGGAGCGGCTGACATCGGTGACGATCAGGCAGCCACCGTCCGGATCTTCCAGTGGGCGCTCGCCGATGGCGCGGCTGAGATCGATCACTGACAACGAGGTACCGCGCAAGGTGGCAATACCCTTCACGTGCGGGTGCGACTCCGGCAGTTTGGTCAGCGGCGGGCAGGGGATGATTTCGCTGACTTTGAGCAGGTTGATCGCCATCAACTTGCCGCTGCGCAAGGTAAACAGCAGAAGCGAAAGTGAGTCTGCGCGGGCTTTGGTGGAGGACATAAGAACCTTCTGTGGAAAAAGGTGGCGGGCGACCGCGAGGATCGCCAACAGCTATCGATGCCGGGTTATCGACTTGTCAGGGGCAGGCTTTAGGTTAATTACCGGCTGCCAGTCAATTGGTACCCCCTGTGGCGAGGGAGCTTGCTCGCGCTCGGCTGCGTAGCAGCCGCAACAGCTGCAAACGCATTCCTTCGCCTGATTGGGGACCGCTTCGCGCTCGAGCGGGAGCAAGCTGCCTCGCCACAAGGGCTTACTTCATGCCCAACCTTTTGGCCATGCGCCCAAGATTCGCCCGATCCAAGCCTAGCTCACGGGCGGCACTGGCCCAGTTGTTGTTGTGCCGCTCCAGGCATGCGCCGATCAACTGGCGCTGATAATTCTCTGTCGCCTCGCGCAAATCACCCGTCACCAACGCCATCGCGGCGGCGGCCGGTTGCTCGGTAGTGGCTTCAATGCTGCCGTTGGGCAGGTCCAGGTCAGCAGCGCTCAAACTGAGAATCTTTGGCCGCTCTTTGCAGTTGCCCAGCGCCTTCAATGCGCTACGACCGATCAGGTGTTCCAGTTCCCGCACGTTACCGGGCCAGTCATAGGCGAGCAACGCAGCTTGGGCATCACTATTGAGGCGCAAACTGTTGAGGCCCATGCGCGAGCGGTTCTGCTCGAGGAAGTAACCGCTGAGCAGCAGCACATCGCGGCCACGGTCACGCAGGGCTGGCACCAATAAAGGATAAACACTGAGACGGTGATAGAAGTCGGCGCGGTAGCGGCCGCTGCGCACTTCTTCGGCGAGATCGCGGTTGGTCGCTGCGATCAGGCGAACGTCGACCTGATGTTCCTTGTCCGAGCCCAATCGCTGCAACTGGCCGCTTTGCAGTACTCGGAGCAATTTGGCCTGTACCGTCAGTGAAAGCTCCCCAACTTCATCGAGAAACAATGTACCACCATTGGCCAGTTCGAATTTGCCGCGACGATCACTCATCGCTCCGGTGAAGGCGCCGCGTACGTGGCCAAATAATTCACTTTCCACCAGGGTGTCGGGCAGCGCGGCACAGTTGAGGCTGATGATCGGTTTGTCGGCCCGTGGCGAGGCCGCATGGATGGCTTGCGCCACCAGTTCCTTGCCGACTCCGGTTTCCCCGGTGATGAGCACAGTCAGGTCGCTGCCGCCCACCAGATTGATTTCTTCCACCAGCCGTTTCAGCGCTTTGCTCTGGCCGATCATTTCGCGGTTCTGCTGACCGCTGGCCTGGCGATAGACCTCGGCGCGCTGATGTTCGTCTTCGACGCGATTGTTCAGGCGTTCAATGCGTTCGACGGCATTGACCGTGGCGGCGGCGAGGCTGGCGAAGGCCTCGAGGGCGTCCAGTTCGATCGGTTCGAATTGCTCCGGGTCGAGGGCGTCCAGGGTCAGCAAGCCCCACGGGCGCTCATCGATAAGTAGCGGGCAACCCATGCAATCGTGGACTTCCAGATGGTCATCGAGGCCATCGACCAGACCGTCATACGGGTCGGGCATGTCGCTGTCGGCGGCGAACCGTGTCGGGCCGCTGCTGCTCAGTAATGCTTCAAAGCGCGGGTGTTCGCTGACCTTGAAACGTCGGCCGAGGGTGTCGGTACTCAACCCATCGACAGCCAGCGGGACCAGCCATTCACCATCGAGGCGCAGCAAGGCGGCGGCATCGCAGGGCAGCAGGGCGCGCATGGCTTCGAGCAGGCGCCGATAGCGCTCGCTTTCGGGCAGTTCGCGGGACAGGTCCGAGACCAGGGGCAGCAGGGCAGTAAGCAGAGATTTTGCAGTCATAGTGACTCCATGTAGTCGGAGTGACTATAATCCAGGCTGTGTCGTTCTGACTATCATGTTTTCAAGTTATTGATTTATATGGATTAAATTGTTGGCACGGAACCTGATAAGCATAGAGCAATAGTCAAGAAACCTTGTTGCTCAGGAGTCACTTTATGCTTAGCGTCCAAGACCGTGCCATCGTCAAATCCACTGTGCCGCTGCTGGAAAGCGGTGGCGAAGCGCTGATCACCCACTTCTACCGCATGATGCTGTCCGAGTACCCGCAAGTCCGCCCGCTGTTCAACCAGGCCCACCAGGCCACGGGTGATCAGCCGCGTGCGCTGGCCAACGGTGTGCTGATGTACGCGCGCCATATCGACCAGCTCGACCAATTGGGCGATCTGGTGGCGAAGATCATCAACAAACACGTGGCCTTGCAGATTCTTCCGGAGCACTACCCGATTGTCGGCACCTGCCTGTTGCGCGCAATCGCCGAAGTGCTCGGCGAAGAAATCGCCACGCCGGAAGTGATTGCGGCGTGGGGCGCGGCTTACGGTCAACTGGCGGACATCCTCATCGGTGCTGAAACCAGCATCTACGACCAAAAAGAGCAGGCACCGGGCGGCTGGCGTGGGGCGCGGGAATTCATCGTCGCGGCCAAGGTCGAGGAAAGCGCGGAAATCACCTCGTTCTACTTCGAACCGGTGGACAAAGGTTTGATTCTGGCAGCAGAGCCGGGTCAGTACATCGGCATGAAACTGATCCTCGATGGCGAAGAGATTCGCCGTAACTACTCGCTGTCGGCCCTGGCGAACAAAGGTCAATATCGCATCAGCGTCAAGCGCGAGGCCGGTGGTCGTGCCTCCAACTTCCTGCATGATCAATTGCACGTGGGTTCGACCATTCAGCTGTTCCCGCCATCGGGCGAGTTCACCCTGACCGCCAGCGACAAGCCGTTGGTGCTCATCAGCGGTGGCGTGGGCATCACCCCGACCCTGGCGATGCTCGAAGCGGCGTTGCAGACCGAGCGGCCGGTGCACTTCATCCACTGCGCGCGCAATGGCAGTGTTCACGCCTTCCGTGACTGGATCGACGGGCTGGCCGAGCGTCATCCGCAACTCAAGCGCTTTTACTGCTATGCCGAAGACGACGGCGTGAGCCCGGCGGCGCACAAGGTTGGCTTGCTGAGTCAGGAACAGTTGGGCGAATGGCTGCCGCAGGAACGCGATGTGGATGCTTACTTCCTCGGGCCGAAAGGTTTCATGGCGGCGATCAAACGCCACCTCAAGGCCCTGGGTGTGCCGGAGAAGCAAAGCCGCTACGAGTTCTTCGGGCCGGCTGCGGCACTGGAGTGAGCGTTTTGGCGCGGTGAAGCAATCTCACCGCGTTGCCTTTACCTCGGTTGATCGTTCCCACGCTCTGCGTGGGAACGCCTCCACGGACGCTCTGCGTCCGCTTTATGGGACGCAGAGCGTCCTTTGCTGCGTTCCCAAGCAGAAGATGGGAACGATCAGTTAATCCCTTCTTAACCCGCTTATCGTCTATTCCCCCGGCATCCCCCGGCTCGCGTCCAGCGTGTAGACTGGCGGTTAATCGATATCTTCAAGGGAAACGCGATGAGCGAGGAAACAATGCGGTTGGGGCGTGAACGGCGCTTTCTGGTATTGCTGGGCATCATCTGCCTGGCGCTGATCGGCGGTGCGCTGTACATGCAAATCGTACTGGGCGAGGCGCCATGCCCGCTGTGCATTCTGCAGCGTTATGCGTTGCTGTTGATCGCGATCTTTGCCTTTATCGGTGCAGCCATGCGCAACCGTCGCAGCATCACGGTGTTTGAAACCCTGGTGGTGATTTGCGCCCTGGCAGGCGTCGGCGTAGCGGGGCATCACGTCTATACGCAGTTCTACCCGGCGGTCAGTTGTGGCGTCGATGTGTTGCAGCCGATAGTCGACGACTTGCCCTTGGCGAAGATTTTCCCGCTGGGCTTCCAGGTCGACGGCTTCTGCTCCACGCCGTACCCGCCGATTCTCGGTTTGTCGTTGGCGCAATGGGCTTTGGTTGCCTTTGTGCTGGTGGTGATACTGGTGCCGCTGCTGACCATACGTAACCGCAAAGCGCTGCGCTGAGATTAAAAAAACGCCCCGGTCCTTGCAGAGAGGGCCGGGGCGTTTTTGTGTTTTCGGGGGGTGGCTGAAAAGTCCCTGACAGGGCGCAAGCAGAGGTGCGATACGTGTGCGACATGTTGTCACAGCTTTTGTGTCGCAGTGGCCTTCAAGGCTGCGGATTGGCACGCGGTCCGGCAATGAAATTGGTCTGTTTCGCAGTGTGTCGACTTTGCCCGCCATCCGGCTGGAGCAGGCAGTTTTAACAGGCTCTGGCGATTTGCCAGAGCCCTTGTCATCTGGGGGCTTGGGCCAGATCGAGCGTCGCCGCCAACGCGCTGAAGCTGTCTGAATCGCGGGTGGTAGACCTACAAATTTTGGTGTTTTTGTTGAGAATCAATTTCGATAAGATGCGCCACTTTTACGAATTTGGCGAAGCATTGTTGCGGCTCGGGATATAAATTATTTCGGGATGAGACATGGTTTAAAAAACGCTACATAACTACAATCGCCCGCACTGAATTCCCGGCGCTGCTCACCCTCGCGAGGTGCTTGAGCAGAATCAGGGTGTCGAGAGGCCGGGCGGCTTCATGCGACTCCCAGGTGTCGGTGCCTCCAACTATCCGCACCAAATGGAATTGGTCTGTAACAAGGCCTTTGACCACGAATTCGAATAAGAACTCACCGCTGGCCCAGGATTTGTCGAAACGCGTCTGACGCTCGACGGGCAAGCCCTTATTCAATCCAAGAAAATGCCAACCCTTGGCAGGGTGAAGTGTTGGCGATCAAAACCCAACTGCATTGCGCAAGCTGCTTTAGAGGTCGTGAGATGAGTAAAAACAGGTACCCCAGACTACTAGGCTTATTGCCGCTGCTCGGCACGTTGTTGCTGGGAGGCTGCAACATGACCTTGCTCAATCCCACGGGCCAGGTCGGCCTGGAACAGAAAAACCTGATCATCACCGCAACGCTGCTGATGCTGTTGGTCGTGGTTCCGGTCATCGTCATGACCTTCCTGTTCGCCTGGAAATACCGCGCGTCCAACACCAAGGCGACCTACACGCCTAAATGGAACCACTCCACCAAGATCGAGATCGCGGTGTGGACTGTTCCCGTGTTGATCATCATTGCCCTGGGTTACATCACCTACAAGTCGACCCACGAGCTGGACCCTTATCGTCCGATCGAATCCGACGTGAAGCCTGTGACCATCGAAGTGGTCGCACTGGACTGGAAGTGGCTGTTCATCTACCCGGAACAAGGCATTGCCACGGTCAACAAGATCGTGTTCCCGGCGCACACGCCAATCAACTTCAAGATCACCTCCGACGCCGTGATGAACTCGTTCTTCATCCCGGGCCTGGGTGGCCAGATCTACGCGATGGCGGGCATGCAGACCAAGCTGCACCTGATCGCCGACCGCAACGCTGAAATGGAAGGCATCTCCGCCAACTACAGCGGCGCCGGTTTCACCGGTATGAAATTCAAAGCGATCGCAACTTCCCAGGAAGAATTCGACGCCTGGGTAAGTGAAGTCAAAAAGGCACCTAAACAGCTTGAACAAGCTGAATACGCAGCCCTTTCCAAGCAGAGCCAGAACAACCCAGTCGAGCTCTACTCCTCGGTTACGCCGAACCTGTTCCAGATCATCGTCGACAAGTACGAAGGCATGAAACCGGGTCCTAAGGTGAAGCACGAGAAGAAAGAGAAAGAAGTGGCCGCTACGGACATGAACTCGCATTCAGCTGCCGGGGCAGAGGAGTAAACGATGTTTGGTAAATTAAGTTGGGAAGCGGTCCCGTTCCACGAACCGATCGTGATGGTGACCATCGCCATGATCGCGCTCGGTGGTCTGGCACTGTTCGCTGCAATCACCTACTTCAAGAAGTGGACCTACTTGTGGACCGAGTGGCTGACGTCGGTCGACCACAAGAAAATCGGCGTGATGTACATCATCGTCGCCATGGTCATGCTGCTGCGCGGCTTTGCCGACGCCATCATGATGCGTACCCAGCTGGCCATGGCCACCGAGGGTTCGCCTGGCTACCTGCCACCTGAACACTATGACCAGATCTTCACCGCTCACGGTGTGATCATGATCATCTTCATGGCGATGCCATTCTTCACCGGCCTGATGAACCTTGCAGTGCCGCTGCAGATCGGCGCGCGTGACGTTGCCTTCCCGTTCCTGAACTCCCTGAGTTTCTGGCTGCTGGTATCGGGCGTAGTGCTGATCAACCTGTCCCTGGGCGTCGGCGAATTCGCCAAGACCGGTTGGGTTGCCTATCCGCCGCTGTCGGGCCTGCAATACAGCCCGGGCGTGGGGATGGATTACTACATCTGGGCGCTACAGCTATCCGGGTTAGGTACGACACTGACGGGGGTCAACTTCCTGGCCACCGTGCTGAAAATGCGTACCCCTGGCATGAAGTTGATGGACATGCCGATCTTCACCTGGACCTGCACCTGGGCGAACGTTCTGATCGTGGCTTCGTTCCCGATCCTGACCGCTACCCTGGCACTGCTGACGCTTGACCGTTACATGGATTTCCACATTTTCACCAATGAACTTGGTGGCAATCCAATGATGTACGTCAACCTGTTCTGGGCCTGGGGTCACCCTGAGGTGTACATCCTGATCCTGCCGGCATTCGGCATTTTCTCGGAAGTCATCTCTGCCTTCACCGGCAAGAAACTGTTCGGCCACCACTCGATGATCTACGCCTCGGGCGCGATCTCGGTACTGGGCTTCATGGTTTGGCTGCACCACTTCTTCACCATGGGCTCGGGTGCGAGCGTCAACGCCTTCTTCGGTCTGGCGACGATGCTGATCTCCATCCCGACGGGTGTGAAGCTGTTCAACTGGCTGTTCACCATTTACCAGGGCCGTCTGCGTTTCACCAGCCAAGTGCTGTGGACCCTGGGCTTCATGGTGACCTTCGCCATCGGCGGCATGACCGGCGTACTGCTGGCCATTCCGGGTGCCGACTTCGTTCTGCACAACAGCCTGTTCGTGATCGCGCACTTCCACAACGTGATCATCGGCGGTGCGGTATTCGGTTACATCGCAGGTTTCGCGTTCTACTTCCCGAAAGCGTTCGGCTTCAAGCTGCACGAAGGCTGGGGTAAAGCAGCGTTCTGGTTCTGGATCTCGGGCTTCTTCGTCGCGTTCATGCCGCTCTATGCACTGGGCTTCATGGGCATGACCCGTCGTCTGAACGCCACCACCAACCCTGAGTGGGTGCCGTACCTGTACGTCGCCATGTTCGGTGCGGTGATGATCGCTTTCGGTATCGCCTGCCAACTGATCCAGCTGTACGTCAGTGTGCGTGACCGCAACAAGCCAGAGAACATGTGCGAACACGGTGACCCGTGGAATGCCCACACGCTGGAATGGTCGACCTCGTCGCCACCACCGTTCTACAACTTCGCTGTGCTGCCTAAGGCTGACTGCATCGACCCGTTCACCGAAGCCAAGGAAAACGGCACCGCGTACAAGGCTCCGGCCAAGTACGAGCCGATCCACATGCCGAACAACACCGCGACTGGTGTGGTGATGGGCGCGCTGCTGACCGTGTTTGGTTTTGCCATGATCTGGCACATCTGGTGGCTGGCCATCGCCAGCCTGGTAGGCACTGTCGTCTACTTCGCGATCCACGCTGCACGTGACGACCAGGGCTATATGGTCCCGGTTGAAACGATCGAGCGCATCGAAGCCGAGCAGCACAAGCGTCTGGTAGCGGCAGGGAAAATCCCGGCCACCGCCACCCGTGTTGAAACCTCGTTGGAACAGGCTTAAACCATGTCGAATTTAGTGACCAATGTTGGACACGCCCATGGTGACCATGGGCACGATGACCACCACCACGACTCGGGCGAGATGACCGTATACGGTTTCTGGCTCTACCTGATGACCGACTGCATTCTGTTTGCATCGATCTTTGCGGTATACGCGGTACTGGTTAACAACGTAGCGGGTGGCCCGTCGGGCCACGACATCTTCGAACTGCCATACGTGCTGGGCGAAACCGCTCTGCTGTTGTTCAGTTCGATCACCTACGGCTTCGCCATGCTGGCGTTGTACAAGGGCAACAAGAAGGCGGTACTGACCTGGCTGGGCCTGACCTTCCTGTTGGGTGCAGGCTTTATCGCGATGGAGATCAACGAGTTCCACATCTTGATCTCCGAAGGCTACGGCCCTAGCCGTTCAGGCTTCCTGTCCGCGTTCTTTACCCTGGTCGGTACTCACGGTCTGCACGTCTCCGCCGGTTTGATCTGGATGGCGATCATGATGTATCAGGTGCAGAAAAAGGGCCTGACGTCGACCAACAAGACTCGCCTGAGCTGCCTGAGCCTGTTCTGGCACTTCCTGGACGTGGTCTGGATCTGCGTCTTCACCGTTGTCTACCTGATGGGGACCCTGTAATGGCTAATGCACACTCCCATGACAGCCATGATGCTGGCCACGGCAGCGTCAAGTCGTACGCCATCGGCTTCATCCTGTCGGTGATCCTGACCGTCATCCCGTTCGGTCTGGTGATGTACCCGAGCCTGCCGAAGGCCACCACGCTGGCAATCGTTCTGCTGTTCGCAGTGATCCAGGTGATCGTTCACCTGTATTACTTCCTGCACCTGGACCGTTCCATTGCTCAGCGTAACAACGTGATCGCCTTCGTCTTCACGGCGATTGTAATCGTGCTGCTGGTTGGCCTGTCGCTGTGGATCATGTTCAGCATCCACACGTACATGATGGCGAAGTGAGGTAGACCCGATGTCGCTCAAGCACTTTATCCAAATCACCAAACCGGGGATCATTTTCGGTAACGTGCTTTCTGTGGCAGGCGGGTTTTTCCTGGCCTCGAAAGGGCATGTCGATCTGGCCGTGTTTCTGGCAGCCATGATCGGCACGTCCCTGGTCGTCGCCTCCGGTTGCGTCTTCAACAACTGCATCGACCGCGACATCGACATCAAGATGGAACGCACCAAGAACCGGGTGCTGGTCCAGGGCCTCATCTCCCTGAAACTGGCCCTGATCTATGCGACCGTCCTGGGTGTTCTCGGCGTTGCGTTGTTGTACAAGGTGGCCAACCCGTTGGCCGCTCTGTTCGCCGTCATCGGCTTCGTGATCTACGTCGGCTTCTACAGCCTGTACCTCAAGCGCAAGTCGGTTCACGGCACGCTGGTGGGCAGTCTGTCGGGCGCCATGCCGCCGGTGATCGGCTACGTCGCGGTGAGCAACACCTTCGACATGGCCGCTCTGACCCTGCTGGTGATGTTCAGCCTGTGGCAGATGCCGCATTCCTACGCCATCGCGATCTTCCGCTTCAACGATTACCTGGCCGCATCGATTCCGGTGCTGCCCGTGAAGCGCGGGATCGAAGTGGCCAAGAAGCACATCCTGCTCTACATCCTGGCCTTCCTCGTGGCGACCCTGATGCTGACCTTCAGCGGCTACGCCGGCATGAGCTACCTCGCCGTCGCCGCAGCCATGGGCATGTACTGGTTGTACATGGCCTGGACCGGCTACAAGGCAGTGGATGACACGGTCTGGGCACGCAAGCTGTTCGTGTTCTCGATCTTCACCATTACCGCCTTGAGCGTGATGATGTCCCTGGACTTCAAAGTGCCGGCAGAGCTGTTGCTGACGTACGCGCCTTAAGATTCAGATGCTGTAGCGAAAAGCCCCGCCTTCGAGAGAAGAGCGGGGCTTTTTGTTGGGTGCCTTCTACTGGATCGAGTATCGGATACAGCGCGGACCCTGTGGGAGCGGGCTTGCCCGCGATGGCGATGTGTCAGGCGACAAGAATCTTAGCTGTGACGGCCTCTTCGCGGGCAAGCCCGCTCCCTCGCGGAGGGGGGATGGTTATTTGTATGGCTTATCCAACAACCGGAAAAACCGCTCCCGCACTTGCACGTGATCACTGTGCGCCACGTTGAATCGCAGGAACTGATTGGCGTCCGCCGCTTTGCTGAGCAAGGTCCCCGGTGCCAGTACCAGGTCTATTTCCAGGCCCTTTCTGGCCAGGCATTCGGCTTTGTATCCCTCTGGCAATCGCGTCCAGATGTACAACCCTTCTCCTGGCAGGGACGACACCGAACACCCGGCTTCAGCCAGCCACGCTGCCACCCGGCTGTTCGATTCATAGAGCCGGTCCACGGTGCGGCGCATGTGTTTGGCATAGCTGCCATCGCTGAGCATGGTGCAAATGATCTGCTCGGCCATTTCCGAGGTCATGCCGCCGCAGGCCATTTTCAGGGTCACCATCCGCGCCGCCAGTTGCGGGGAGAGCACCGCGAAGCTGACGCGGCTGTTGGCGGTCAGGGTCTTGGAGAACCCGGAGACGTAAGACACATTGTCCAGCCCGCTCGCAGCCAGGCGAGGGGTTCGGCGTTGCTGCATGTCGCAGTACAAGTCGTCTTCGAGGATGTGGAAGTTGTAGCGGTGACTCAACTCCAGCAAGCGATAAACCTGCGCCGAGGTGAACGAATGCCCGGTCGGGTTGTGCAGCGCGTTGTTGGTCATGTAGAGCACGGGACGGTGGGCGATCAGCAGTTGCTCCAAGGCGTCCAGGTCCATACCGTCGCATTCGCGGCGAATGGTGATGACCTTCGCCCCGTGCCAGGCCAGATTGGTGTGCATCGTGAAATAACACGGATCGTCGAGCAGCACCGTGTCGCCGGGTTTGACCAGCAGGCGCATCAGCATGTCGATGGCCTGGACGGTGTTGGCGGTGGTGATGATCTGCTCTACCGGCGCCTCGATGCCCAGGGTCGCCATCTTCACCCGCAGGGCCTGACGCAGTGGCAGGTAACCGCTGGCGTTACCGTATTCACCCATGCGCAGGGTGGTGGCGCGCAGTGTGCCGCGTACGGCTTTGAGCAGTTCTTCGGCAGGCAGCCACGAGGAGGGCAGAAAACCCGCCCCCGGGCGCAGTGCGCCATTGTCCAGCAGCACGGCGCGGCGGACCACGCTGAGGGTGTCCTGAGGCAGCAGGTCCGGCCCGGCGTTAGCCGGGAGGGTGCTGCTGGAACGGTGCACGTAGTGCCCCGAGCCCTGGCGTGAAACCACCAGGCCCTTGGCTCGCAAGCGGTCCAGGGCGTCGACCACCGTGGATTTGCCCACGTGCATCAAGTCTGAGAGTTCGCGAATCGGGGGCAGCCTGGAGCCGTGGGGCAGGCCGCCCTGGCTGATTGCTACGGTCAATTGATCGACGATCTGCTGCACCAGCGGCACACCCTGCTGGAACTCGATGGCGGCGATCACTGCGCGCTGAGCCTGCATTTTACTGGTCTCTCCGGCAGTAAAGTTCGTTTGATTCTATACGAACTTGCTCTGATCAAGACAAGCATCTCTTTCTACTATCGCTTTGGAGTGTTTATGGATTGTCGACCTTTTGCCGGTCGTTCAGTCAACCAGGTTCAAGAGGTGCTGCATGAGTGTAGAAACAACCGCCGTCGTGGCGAAACCGGTGATCAACCTGCGGTTGTTCACCATTCGAATCATCACGGCCGTGGCGTTGTTCGCGGTGCTGGGCAAGGCCAACGTCTGGCTCGATACCGCCACCAACAGCATTCTGGCCCTCGGCTATCGGGCCTTGTTGCTGCTGTTGCCGCTGACCTTGCTGGTGCTCGGTCGCCGTTCCTTGAGCGTTACGTTGCTGTGCGCCGCCGCCGGCCTGGTGCTGTTGGCGGTCACCAGCAACCAGGGCGTTGTCATGTTTGCCGCGGCGTTGTTTGCCTACGGTATCGCGATTGCCGGTTACCTGATCAAGAGCGAAGCGGCACAGACCAAAGAGGGTGCAGCCTACAACCGCGTGGCCATGAACATGGGCAGCCTGTTGGCGGGTCTGATCCTGCTGTCGCCACTGTTGACCCCGGGCATGTTTTTCTTCGGCGCCGCCGCGTTCGTCCTGTTGTGCCTGCCCATCGCCATGGGCGCGACCTTCACCACCGAAGCCGCGGTGTCTCGCCCGGCCAGCAAGGACGGTAGCGGTTGGGGTAACAAACTGCCGTGGGTCATCGCCGGCATCATCATGGGCATCAAGTTGTTTGGGGTGTTCTCGATCCTGCCGCAAGCAATCCTGCTCAAGACCGGCGAACTGCCGACCTGGTACGGCTTGATGCTGATCCTCAACAGCGCCGTGGTGGTGTTCGCGCAAGTACCGGTCATGAAACTGATCGAGAGCACCGGGCGTTTCAAGGTGCTGACGGTGATCGCCATCATCGTCGGCGGTTTTGCGGTGCTGTCTTCGCCTGCCGCATTCCACGTCGAAACCCTGGCCGGCGCACTGGTCTGGGTGGCGTTGTTGTCCATCGCCGAATGCGCGTTCAGTCATCTCGATTACTTCTCGGTCAAGCAGAACAACATGTTCGTCAAGGAAGTGTCGCTGGGCGTCGGTGCGGGTCTGACCGTGTTGATCATGCGGGTCATGCCACCGCCGTACAACGCGTTGGTGCTGGCCGCCATTGGCGCCGCCGGGATCATGGTCTGGTACGGGCTCAACCGTAAATCAATCGCGTCGCTGCATGACTGAGTCATCGCCGTTTCGGTTTTCACTTTGCAAGTCGGGGGTTTTATGAATACGACTTCGTGCGTAGTAGTGGTGGGGTACAACGGCAGTCGGGTTCACGATATCCAGAAGCTGCGCGATTTGTGCAAGTCGCTGTACAACGCGAGGCTGATCCTGCTGGTCGAGCAGATCCAGCCCCAGGACGAACAGGTCGCTGATCACGTTTGCACTACATCGCTGGCCGAGAAAGACGTGTCGGCCTCGCTTGAACTGGTAGTCGGTTGCCTGAATGCCGATCGCTGGAAGCTGATCGGCGTCCTGCCGTTTTCCGATCGCGGCGTGCTGCTCGGTGCGGCGCTGGCCGACCATTTCGGCCTGCCGGGCATTACCCCGGCCGAGGCACGGGCGGGGTTGGACAAACAGATTTTCCGCCAGCTCGAAGCCTGCGCCACGGTGGCACCCGAGGACTATCGGCCGATCGTTTCGACCCGTATCGAAAGCCTGCCGGAGCTGCGCCAGCGGGTGATTGAGCTGGGTGGCAAAGCTTTCATCAAACCCGCCTGCGAAGGCGCCAGCCGAGGCTGCCGGGTTATCCGGCATCCGTCCGAATGCGACGAAGCCTGGCAGGCCCTCAAGCCCTATCGCGAGGGTGGCATCGTGCTCGAAGAGCTGATCCAGAACGCTCGGGAGTACAGCTGGGACTATGTCGCCGGAAGTACCTGGATCACCGAAAAAACCACCACCGATGGTGCCTACCGTGCCGAGATCCAACAAGTGGTGCCGGCGCCGCTGGCGGCCGATGCCCAGGCTCGGCTGATGGCCGCCGGCCGCCACATGGCTGGGCTGGTGTCGCAGGACAACGGAGCCTGGCACAACGAAGTTTTCCACAGGGCCAACCACCGCACCTCGGCCGTGGAAACCAACATGCGCCCCGGCGGCATGCATATCTGGGATCTGGCGCGTAAGGCGTTCATCGACTTCGACCCGTGGGAGCGCTGGGTCCGCTGGGCGGTGGAAGGTCAGGTCGATAGCCATGATCCAGTCGCGCGCGGCTACTGCGGCATCCGCCTGTTGAGAGCGAACACCAGTGGCCTGCTGCGCGATGTTCCGGACGTCCAGGCCCTCGCCCGGGCGCTGAATATCGAGCTGGTGGAAGCCGTGCTGAGCAAGCGCATCGGTGATTCAGTGAGCGCATTGGTGAAGGACAACTTCTCGTTCATCGGCCACATCGTGTTGTTCAACGAGCGGTACGAGCAGCTCAGCCTGGACCTGTCGCGTCTGGCCGAGGCCATTGAATCAAAGGTCGGGATCACCCCTCTGGCAGCACCGGCCAGGGCAGTGGGGTGAGGCGTGGGGCAAGTGGTAGCGATCGATGTTTCATGCAGTATTGATCAAGAGGGTTCAGTAAATGATTCAACACATGACCTGTGATGAGCGCTTCATCGCTCTGGCGCGGGAATTCGACTATGACATCTACGGCGAGAACACCGTTGGCGGTCATTACGCGCCGTTGATTCGTCACCACGACGAACTGTATATCAGCGGTCTGGTGCCGCGCATGAACGGCAAAATGCACTACACGGGGCGGGTCGGGCGCGACCTCGACATGGCGGATGCGCAAGCGGCCGCGAGCATCAGTGCGATCCGCGGATTGGCTTTGATCGTTGATGCCATTGGCTCGCTGGACAAGATCAAGTCGCTGGTTCGGGTAACGGTGTATGTGAGGTGCACGGAGGATTTCGTCGATCTCAGCGATGTCGCCAATGGTGCGTCGGATGTCTTCAGCCACGTGCTGGGTGATGCCGGTAAACATACACGCACCACGGTCGGTGTTTATCAGTTGCCAAAAAATGCAGCGATCGAAGTTGATATGATCGTGGCGTTGAGACCATCGGCGTTATAAGTGAAGTTGTTCGACTTTACACTGTTGAAATGTTCGCCTAAGGTCGGTTGACTCCATTCGGCAGAATAAGTTGGAAACGGAAAAATGAATAACGTTCAGGGTGCGTTTTTTTCATATAAGGACTTTCGCCAGAGTCTGGATCGGCAACCGATAAAACCCCGGGTATGGAAAGGTGCCGAACTTGCCGATATGCGTCAGGCGCTTGAAGCCAGTGACATCGATATTGTTGCGCTGGCCCACGAAAGTCATATCGACGGTTGCCAATTGACACCCGGCATGGCGGTCTCCATGCAATGGCTGGTGCCGGGGTCAACGCTCGACGGCCATTGCCATGCCTGGTGGCATCTGTTCATCATCCAGTCCGGCAGCGGCGCGTTGTCGCTGGGCGAGGCCGAGCAGGTAGACGTTGGCCCAGGCGATGTATTGCTGGTGCCCGCCTGGACGCAGCATGGCTTCGTCAACTCCAGCGCCACCGAGCCGCTGACCATGCTCAACCTCAGCAACATGCCGCAGATGGCGTTGTTGTCCAACCATGCCGACCACGTTGGCCTGATCCCCCGCCAGCTGTAATTTCCCGTCTGCTGCACACCAGGGAGTCCGCCTACGCTGACTCCCTTTTTCGTTTTTGCGTACCCCAAAAATGCTTGCTGGCGAATAACACGCCACGAATTTCTGTATCGATAGAAACAGATAATTTCTGTATCTGTTCAGCGCTTAATCAACTTACTACGATCGCTTCAAATGCAACGGATTAATGTGTTTAGTGCAAGGGAGCGTTCCATGGAAAGTACCAGCTTAAAACTGTATCTCGGCGCGGATTATGTCAGTGCTTTTGCAATGTCGGCTTATGTGGCGTTAAAGGAAAAACAACTTTCATTTGATCTGGTGACGGTGGATTTGAAAGCCCGTGATAATTACCAGGATCATTATCGTGATCTTTCGCTGACCTGCAAAATTCCGCTGCTGGTTCACGAAGGTTTTGCGCTGTCGGAATCTTCGGCCATTGCCGAATATCTGGAAGAACTCGCTCCAGGTTCAAAAAGCATTTACCCAAAAGACATCAAGCAGCGTGCCCGTGCCCGTCAGCTGCAGGCCTGGCTGCGCAGTGATCTGCTGGTGGTACGCAAAGAGCGTCCGTTTGACCTGGTGTATTTCGGCAAGAAAGACACGCCACTGTCCGACGAAGCCCGGGCCGCTGCCGAGCGCCTGTTGTTCGTGGCCGACCGTTTGCTGGAGGAGGGGGCCGAGCATCTGTTCGGTGACTGGAGCATCGCCGACACCGACCTGGCAATCATGCTCAACCGCCTGGTCGCCAACGGTGACGAGGTGCCTGCGCGATTGGCGGCGTATGTCCGTCGTCAGTGGGATCGCGACAGCGTTCGCGCATGGATGGACCTGGAGCGCAAAGCGCCGGCCGTCGTGTAGCAATCGTCAGGGCAAACACCAGGAGCGCTGCCATGCAAGGAATGTTGGAGCAGGAAAGATACAAACCCTATAACGCACGCACCATTCGCGACACGCCCTATTGGGACAGGTTGACCCCGGCATTGCAGGAAGCCATGAGCGTCGTGGCGCGGGTCATGCCATTTCGCACCAACGACTATGTACTGGGGACGCTGATCGATTGGGACAACATTCCGGACGATCCGATTTTCCGCATGACATTTCCGCACAAGGACATGTTGCTGCCGGAGGAGTACGCCTCGCTCAAGCAGCTGATCGAGTTGGACGATCCCGCGGCGATCAAGCGTCGTATCGAAGCGATCTGGTTGCGCATGAACCCGCACCCGGCCGGGCAACTGACGCACAACAGCGCGACGCTCGACGGAAAAGTCCTCGCGGGCATTCAGCACAAGTACCGTGAGACCGTGTTGTTTTTCCCCGGTGCCGGTCAGACCTGTCACGCCTACTGTACGTTCTGTTTCCGCTGGGCGCAGTTCATCGGCGAGGAAGAACTCAAGTTCAATGCCCGTGAATCCCAGGAGCTTGTGAGCTATCTGCAGCAACACAGCGAAGTTACCGATGTGCTGATCACCGGGGGTGACCCGATGATCATGAACACCCGTTCGCTGGCCGGTTACATCGAGCCATTGCTGGATTTGCCACACCTGAAGAGCATCCGCATCGGCACCAAATCGGTGGCGTATTGGCCGCAGCGCTTCGTCAGCGACAAGGATGCGCCCGAACTGCTGGAGCTGTTCCGGCGCATCGTGGCGGCGGGGAAAAACCTGTCGATCATGGGGCACTACAACCACCCGGTGGAAATCCGTCAGGACATCGCGCGTCAAGCCGTCGAACGCATTCGCAGCACGGGGGCAACGCTGCGCATGCAGGCGCCGGTGATCCGCCACATCAACGAAAACCCGGCCGATTGGGCGGACCTCTGGACCGAAGGCGTACGACTCGGTGCGGTGCCCTATTACATGTTCGTCGAGCGCGACACCGGCCCCAGCCATTACTTCGCGATGCCGCTGGCCAGGGCCTTCGAGATTTTTCAGGCGGCCTATCGCACGGTCTCCGGACTGGCGCGAACCGTGCGCGGGCCGTCCATGAGCACCTTCTACGGCAAGGTGTTGATCAACGGCATCGAAACCGTCGCCGGCGAAAAAGTCTTCGTGCTGCAGTTCCTGCAGGCGCGCGATCCGCAGTGGGTGTTGCGCACTTTTTATGCGCACTTCGATCCGCACGTGACCTGGTTCGACGACCTGCGCCCGGCGTTTGGCGAGCGGGCGTTTTTCTTTCAGAGCGAAGCCCAGGCAAGCCCCGAATTGATACCGGTCCTGCTGCAAACGGCGTAGGACGATTTACAGGAGATAAGGACATGAGCGGTATCCCGTTTGATCAGCGCGAAGGATGGATCTGGCTCGATGGCGAGTTTGTCGAGTGGTCCGAAGCGCGCCTGCATGTACTGACCCACGGCTTGCATTATGCAAGCACGGTGTATGAAGGGGAGCGCGTGTACAACGGAAAAATCTTCAAGCTGCGCGAGCACACCGAACGGCTGTATCGCTCGGCGCAACTGATGGACTTTGCCCTGCCGTTTGAGCCCGCTGAGCTGGAAGCGGCGAGCCACGAACTGCTGCAACGCAACGGTGTGGTCGAAGGTTACCTGCGACCGGTCGCGTGGCGTGGCAGCGAGATGATTTCCACCTCGGCACGTTTCAATCGCGTGCATGTGGCGATCGCTTGCTGGCAATGGCCGAGCTATTTCGACCCGGCGGCACGCATGGCCGGCATTCGCTTGAAAACCGCGATCTGGCGTCGACCGCCACCCAACAGCAGCCCCTTTGAAGCCAAGGCCTCCGGGCACTACCAGATCGCCACGTTGAGCAAGCATGACGCTGAGAACAACGGCTACCACGACGCCTTGATGCTCGACTGGCGCGGGCACGTTGCCGAAGCCACCAGTGCCAATGTGTTTTTCGTCAAGGACCGGACATTGCACACGCCGGTGGCGGACTGTTTCCTCAACGGCATTACCCGGCAGACCGTGATCGAACTGGCGAAGGCGCTGGATTACCAAGTGGTCGAACGGACGATCCTGCCGAGCGACCTGGGCGCCTTCGATGAGTGTTTTCTGACCGGCACTGCCGCTGAAATCACCCCGGTGCAATGCATCGACGAGCAGTCCTACCGACCGGGCAATGCCTGCCGCGATTTGATCGCCGCTTACACCTCAACCGTCAACGCCTGAACAACAGCCAGGAACTTCGCCATGTCAGATCAAGGGATAGTCGCGTCTACACCTTATGTTTCACTGGGCCATCGTCATCAACAATTGTCGGCGCAGGGCTGGGCGGTGCTCACCCCCGGGGAATTTGCTCACGATGTTGTAGGAACACTGCACGAGTTCGGTCAGGTCATTCCGCAGTTCAACGGTCAGGTCGCCTTCGCCATCACCCGCAAACCAGGGTATGAAGCGTTGCCGTACTCCCAGAGCATGAACGGCATCGGCCCGCACACCGAAGCGCCGGTCTATGGCCCGCCGCCCCGTTATCTGGCGTTGCATTGCCATAAACAGGCGACCTGCGGTGGCGGGCACACGGGGCTGGTGGACGGTTATGAATTTCTCAAGTCCCTCGAGCGCTCCGAACCGCAACTGCGCGAATGGCTCGACGACACGCCCGTGGAGTTTGTCGCCACCGCCAAGCCTGGCGAGCCGGCGCAAACCCGAGTCAGGGAGTACATCCTCACCCCGACCGAAGACGGCGATATTTTTCGCTTCAGCTACAACCAGTTTCACTATGGCGACGTGAACCCTTCGAAGGAAGCGTTACAGCAGTCGCAGGTCGCCAACGGCACGTCGCCACTGGCCAGGTTTGCGGCGCTCGGCGAGGCCTACTTTGTCGAGCACAACACCCCGGTGCTGATTCCCGACGGGTGCCTGCTGATTTGGGATAACTGGCGGATGATTCACGCCCGCAGCCGATACACTGACCCGGCGCGCAACCTCACCCGCTACTGGCTGGCCTGATTTTTCCGTCGCCCTTCATTCTTCAGGCGCACCCCTCGCGGGCGCGCTTCTTACAGGTATTGCGTCATGCAAACAGCAATCGAGATTGCCCAAGTCGATCATCAACTGATCGTTCGGCTCAATCAGGCCTGGACCAAACGCGCCACGGTGTGTGCGCCGGACAAAGCCCAGGTCAACGAAGTGTTCGATCCGTCGCGCCCTGATTATCCAGAATGCATGGTGCCGTTTTTCCATCACCCGGCATTCCAGTCCTTGAGTGATGAACTCAAAAGCAGCGTGGTGACCTGGGGCTGGATCGGCTACAACCTGCGCACCGTGACCGCCGAGGAACACGTGGTGAATCCGGCGCTGAGCGTCATCGCCAATCAGTACCTGGGCAAGGACGACTGGCATTTTCGCGAGGCCATGCAACAGACGCTGATCGACGAGCACTACCACACGCTGATGCACCTGCGCGCTATCGAACGAACAAAACTTGACCGCGCACTGGATCAGGATCTGGACTTGCCGCCGTCAGTCACTTACCTGCGCCTGAAAACCTTGTGCGAAGAGCTGCCTGAGCAATGGCAACGGGACTTGGCGGCGATCACGTTCGCGGTGGTGGCCGAGATCAGCGTCAATGCCTACCTCGACCTGCTGGCGGATGACCAGACCATCCAGCCACAAAACCGCCGCGTCGCCGAACTGCATAACCGCGACGAATATGCCCACAGCAAGGTGCTGGCCGAGGTGGCCAAGGTCATGTACGCCAATATGCAGCCAGTCCAGCGGGAGTTCTTCGCACGCAACCTGTCGGTGGCGCTGAGTGCTTTTATCGCCCAGGACTACTCGATGTGGGAGGCGATCCTGACGCAATTGGGCGTCGAGGACGCGGCGTTGATCATTGCCGACACCCGCGAGAGCAACAAGAACGCGACGATCATGCGCGACTACAGTGGCCTGCATAAACTGGCCCGCGATCTGGGCATCAGTGAGCAGATCGACTTTGATTTCCGTCCAACCCTCAAAGCCGCAGCAGCGGCCTGAATCCGGAGGTGTGCATGTCCGTTCCCGAGTACGAAGTGTTCGCCATCCGCGTCGGCGCCAATGCCCAACGCACCGCCCGAGAGAATTTTCTCTACGACGCCTGCTGCGGCGATCCGAATGCGCCGATGCCGCTGGATTATTACTTCTGGGTCATCCGCAACGAGCAACAGGTGATCGTGGTCGACACCTGTTTCCAGCCGGCTACGGCGGATCGCCGCAATCGCCAGATGTATCGCCTGCCGGAAGAATCCCTGCGCCAACTGGACATCGATCCGGCGCAGGTCGAGCACCTGATCCTCACGCATTTGCATTGGGATCATGCCGGCAATCTGGGGTTGTTTCCGAAAGCCACGGTGCATTTGCAGGAGGCTGAATTGCGCTTCTGCACCGGGCCGAAAATGGCCCATCACACGGTGAATAAAACCTACGAAGTCGAGGACGTGATGTCGGCCCTGCCACCGCTGTTCGAAGGGCGGATGCGTTTGCACAACGGCACGGTTGAAGTCATGCCCGGCGTGACCTTGCACGCCGTGGGCGGCCACACGCCGGGCAGTCAGGTGGTGCGGGTCAATACTGCGCGTGGTTGGATTGTGCTGGCGTCGGATGCCGCGCATCTGTGGGTCAACATTCGCCAACGCAGCCCGTTTCCGATCATCGATGACCTGGCGCAAAGCCTTGAAGCGTTCAGTGAAATCGACCGCCTGGCCGACAGCGAAGACCACGTCATCCCCGGCCACGACCCGCTGATCGCCGAGCGCTTCCCGCACTGGAATGATGACCCGCATATCATCAGCCTGCACCAGACCCCGATCTAAAGCTCACCCCTGACCTGTAGGAGCAAGGCTTGCCCGCGATAGCGGTGTGTCAGACACAGCAATGTTGCATGTGCTGACGCCATCGCCGGCAAGCCGTGCTCCTACAGGGGTTGGATCAGCCCTGAAGTTTGAGCAGGTTCCCCAACGTCCCCAGTGCCTCATCGATCCGCGGCGAATACGGCGTCCCACAGCCAATACGCAGAAAATTCCTGAACCGCTTGGCGTTGGAAAAGATATCCCCAGGTGAAATCTGGATGCCGACGTCCAGCGCTTCATGAAAAAGCGCCATGGACGAATACTGCACAGGCAATTCCACCCACAGCAACGTGCCACCCTGCGGATTGGTCACTCGGGTACCCTCGGGAAAGTAGCGCAGGATCGCTGCGCTCATTTGCTGGCGCTGTTGGGTCAGGGTTTTTCTCAAACGTCGCAGATAGCGCTCGTAGGAAGGTGTGCCCATGAACGCACTGACCGCCAGCTGTGACAGCTTCTCGCAGCCGCGGGTCTGGGTGTGCTTGAGCATTTCCACGCGGTCGTGCCACTTCCCCGCACTGATCCAGCCCAGGCGCAGGCCCGGGGCCAGGGTTTTGTTCAGCGAAGCGCAATAGATCACATTGTCGCTGCGGTCCCAGTGCTTGAGGGTGGACAGCGGTTGCTCGGTGTCCACCAGGTCACCGTAGGTGTCGTCCTCGATCAGCACCGTATCGTGCTCGGCGCAGAGTTTCACCAGTCGGGCCTTGTGGCTGTCGGGCATGATGCTGCCCAGCGGATTGTGCAGGTTGGGCATGACGATCAGCGCCTTGATCCGCTCCGGCCCTTGCAGCAAATGTTCAAGGGCCGGCAGATGAATTCCCGCATGGGGCGAAGCGGGGACTTCGAGCACCCGCAGGTTCAGGCTTTCGAGAATTTGCAGCAAGCCGTAGAAGGTTGGCGATTCCACGGCCACGGTATCACCGGGGTGGGTCACGGCACGCAGGGCCAGGTTGATCGCTTCGGTGGCGCCGTTGGTGATGACAATGCGTTCGGCTGTCAGATGGGTCTTGGCGGTCAGCATTCGGCGGGCAAGGACGCTGCGCAGCGTACTGTTGCCGCTGGTCGAACCGGTGGTGTCGAGCAGGTGCTGATCCTGGCGCAAAGTCTTGATCATGTTGTCCTGCAAGGTCTTCAACGGATAGAGCTGAGGTGCGCAATAGGCGCTGGCCAGATTGACCTTGATCGTCGCCCGCTGACTGGCTTTGAGCACCGCTGACACTTGCTCATGGATGCCGACATACACCCCGCTATCCAGCGGCGGGAGCAGGGTGATCGGCGCGGATTGTTTTGGCGTATCCGGCTGGCGAATGTAATTGCCCGAGCGCGGTCGCGCTTCCAGCACGCCATAGTCCTCAAGCTCCCGGCACACCTGCACGGCGGTCGACAGGCTGACGGCGTGTTTTTCCATCATCAGCCGTATCGAAGGCAGGCGCTCGCCGGTTTTCAGGGTGCCGCTACGGATCGCGTCCAGATAATGATTGGCCAGCTGACGGTAGAGAGGGAGCGTGTTCATGATGACCTCGGCAGTCGCACCGCTGAGGTCTTGGGCTGGAAACTGAGTTGACGCTTCCCGCAGACGGACCCGTGGTGCAGAAGGGGGAAGGGAAGTGGTGTTCTGGCGTTGATACTGGAAGAGTAATCGGGGATTCGCCGCAATCGCGGGCAATAAAAAGCCCCGCACGAGGGCGGGGCGCTAAGTGAGTCGCTGAGGTGACTGTGGCGATGGAGCTGGCTTGTGCTTGAGTGCGCTGCACTCACGAAAATCTGTAAGTGCCGTCAAATTCCGGGGGCCGCTGCGCAGCCCGACGCGAGCCAGCTCGCTCGCCACAAATAATGGGGTATCAGGTTATTGAGCGGTGATGCTATAGCCGTCGAACGCCGTCTGCTGTTGCAGGGCGGTGATGATGTTCTTGCGGTTGACCGCTTGTTCGCTGCCGGCATTGTCCAGGAATGTCTCGTTTTCCAGCTCGGCTTCATCGCCTTCGCCAACAAAACTGAAACCGAGGAATTCCAGGGCTTCACGGTCGACGCTCAAACGCGAGCGCGGGGTGCGCAGCGGCAGCGTCACACTCATGCCGTCCTTGCTGATGGTGAACACTTCGACTTCTTTCTTGGCCTTGGCAGCCTTGCTCTTGCCACCGCTCGGGTTGCTGATGGCCTGGTGGGTCTGGTTCAGCACTTTCAGCGCCAGGCCGTAGACAATTTCCTGGAACGCCGGGTCATCCTTGAAGCTGGACAGGATGCGGCTGATCGGGAATTTGCTGCTCAGGTCTTCGAGCGCGGCGATGTCGGCGGCTTCGGCGTCCTTGAGCTGCTTGAGCTGGCCCATCAGTTCGTACGCCTTGTCATCGTCGAAGCTGTCGTGGGCCTGACGGATCGCGGCGCGCAGCTCGCGGATCTGGTCGCTTTCGCGGGTGGACTGGAAAGCGTCCAGCACCATCTCGCTGATGGTTTTGGCCTGGGGCACGTGTTGTGAAAGATTGATGGAGTTTTCGTATTCCGCTTTGGACGACAAGGTGACTACGGATTCAGCGGTATTGGAATCGGACATTGAAATTTCACTACTTTTTTCAGCTTGAATAGGGGCGAGAAAGCACGGGGGCTTTTTCAGGTCGCCTAATCTATTGGACCGGGGCGGCGTTGTCACGGAGCAACGGGCGGTTGGTCGTTTTTTTGCCTTGCTGGATAATCGCGATCCCCTGTAGGAGCGAGCCTGCTCGCGATGTGATCGTTCCCACGCTCTGCGTGGGAATGCAGCCCGGGATGCTCCGCGTCCCTGCCAGAGCCGAACGCGGAGCGTCCGTTGAGGCATTCCCACGCGGAGCGTGGGAACGATCAAAATCGCTGGCAAGCCAATTCTCAAGCCTGCCCCGGTGTATTGAGGTTCATCGAACGCACCGCCAACGCAGTCGCTGTCTCTTCATCAATCGGCAACGAAAACCGAAAGGTCGCCCCGCGTCCCGGCACATCGATCAACTGGATCTCGCGCCCGTGCAATTGCAGGATGCGATGCACGATTCGCAAACCCAACCCGCCATCACGCCGTGCGCCGCCGATATTGAATGGGCGCAGGAACAACCCGTCGCGCAATTGCGGGGCAATCCCCGGTCCTGTATCGCTGACGGTCACTTCGATAAACGAGCCTTGCGGGCGCAAGCCAAGTTCGATTTCGCCACCTTGTGGGGTATGGCGCAGAGCGTTGTCGAACAGGTTGGTCAGCACCCGTTCGATCAAGCCGAGATCCGCGCACGCCACCGAGACGTTCGGGGCAAAGGTGGCCTTCAATTCGACCTCGCGCGCTTCGGCGGTGAGCTCGAACTTCTGGAAAATGTCCTGGGCCAGATCGGTCAGGGAAAACCGCTCCAGCACCGGCTGCACAAAACCATGTTCCAGCCGCACCAGCTCCAGCAGTGATTGCGCCAGCCCACCGACCTTGCGGCTCTGATCCAGCGCAATGCCCAGATAACGGCGGCGATCGGCGGGGGACAGCGTCGCGTCCTTGAGCGACAGGGTTTCCAGATAGCCGTGCAGTGAGGCCAATGGCGTGCGCAAGTCATGGGAGATATTGGCCACCAGTTCACGGCGCTCCTGATCCTGGCGGGTCAGCGAGCGCCACTGCTCGCCGAGGCGTGCCTGCATCTGCCGGAACGTGGCGTCGAGGATGGCAATTTCATCGTGGCTGGCGGTTTTTTCTACGGTAACGGGCAGGGCCGGGGTGACCGGGACGCCGTCAATGTCGAACTGGCTGACGGTTTCGGTCAAACGGCGCAACGGCCGGGTGATCAGGGCAAACGCGGTGAGACCGGCAATCAGGCACAGCAGCGCGACCAAACCGATGGACAGCAGGGCGGTGTTGAGTGCGGCACTGGTGGCACCGCGTTCGGCCAGCCGATCGTGGTCTTCGCCGAGCAGGACCACGTAGAGGTAACCGGCGGGTTTGCCATCGACCTTCAGTGGCGCGGCGCTGAATACTTTGCGGGTATCCACACTGCGCGGATCGTCACCGAGAATCGGCAGTGCATCGCCCCGCAGCAGGCGCTGGATCGGTGCCAGATCAACTTTCTCCCGACGAATCCGGCCCTCGGGCGCGGCGCTGCCAACAATCCTGCCTTCGGTATCGAGCAGGTACACTTCGACACTCGGGTTGACCTGCATCAGCTTGCTGAACAGATCGCGCACCGCATTGGGCATCAGTCCCTGGGTGTCCATCAGCACCGTGTCATTGGCGATGTGTTGCGCCAGGTCGCGGGACAAGCCTTGCACCACTTCCTGTTCATGCATCTGGTTGGAGCGCACCTGCATCCACGCGGACGTGCCGCAGCACACCAGCAACAACACGGCGAACACCAGCGACAGGCGCTGTGTGAGCGTCAACCTCATGGCTGCGGTTCCTCCCCGGTGGCGAATTTGTAGCCACGCCCCCATACCGTGAGGATGCGCACCGGTTGCGCCGGGTCAGTCTCGATCTTGGCGCGCAGGCGATTGATGTGGGTGTTGACCGTGTGCTCGTAGCCTTCGTGGCTGTAGCCCCACACGGCATTGAGCAGGTCCATGCGCGAGAACACCTTGCCGGGCTGACGGGCGAAGAAGTACAGCAAGTCGAACTCACGGGGTGTGAGGTCCAGCCGCCGACCGTCCAGAGCCACTTCGCGGGTGATCGGGTCGATGGCCAGGCCGTCGATGTTCAGGCTGCCGGCGTCCATCTTCAGGTTGCGCGCCATCGCATCGACCCGGCGCAACAGGGCTTTGACCCGCGCCACCAGTTCCAGCATGGAAAACGGCTTGGCCAGGTAATCATCGGCACCCAGTTCGAGGCCGAGGATCCGGTGCACTTCGCTGGAGCGAGCGCTGGTGATGATGATTGGCGTGTAGCGGGCCATGGCCCGGGCGCGGCGGCAGATTTCCAGGCCATCGACACCGGGCAGCATCAGGTCGAGGATCAACGCATCCCAGTTGCCTTGCTGCAACAGGCGCATGCCCTCATTGCCATCGGCACTGTGGACCACCTCGAATTGCTCATCACGCAGATGCAGGCAAATGAGGTCGGCGATGTGCGTATCGTCCTCGACCACGAGGACGCGTTTAGTCTGTTCCATCCAGCTCAATCCTTCGGCGCAATGAGCGCATTGTGCGGGTTTTCCAGCGCCCGAGTTATCACGAATTGTTTAACTTACCGTGAGGATTTGGCGATCACCCAAAGCCTAGGCTGTGTTCCATGAAACACCCCTGGTTTTGGGAGACAAGCATGTTTTCACGACGGCAATTTCTTGTAGCGAGCAGCGGGCTCGGGGTCACGGCCCTGGCGATCGGCCTGTTGCCGAAGTTATCCACAGGCTCGGCGTTGATCAGCGAGGTCAACGCGGCCGAGGCGTTCGAAGTGACCCACACTGATAGCGAATGGCACGCGATCCTCAGCGACGAGCAGTACGAAATCCTTCGCGAAGAAGGTACCGAACGCGCCTACAGCAGCCCGCTGAACAACGAACACCGTGACGGTACGTTCACCTGCGCCGGTTGCGATCTGCCGCTGTTTTCCTCGGCCACCAAGTTCGACAGTCGCACCGGTTGGCCGAGCTTCTGGGCACCACTGGACAAGGCTGTGGCCACTCGACAGGACCGCACTTTCGGCATGGTCCGCGAAGAGGTGCATTGCCGACGTTGCGGCGGGCATTTGGGCCATGTCTTCGATGACGGCCCGAAACCGACAGGCCTGCGTTATTGCATGAACGGACTGGCGATGAAGTTCGTGCCCAAAACCGTCTGATTTTTGCCTGCCTGCCCTTTGAAACATTCAGGAGTTGCTTTCATGAAAAACCTGCTCACCTGGCGTCGTGCGCTGCTGGCCCTGGCCACCGTTAGCGTTATCGGCCCATGCTCGGCGTTCTCCTTGGGTGGTGCCGAAGAAGCGGTGGTGATTGCGCCGCCAGCGCTCGATGAAGTCACTCAGGCCCGCAGCGCAACCGCGGTGTTCGCCGGCGGTTGTTTCTGGGGCGTGCAAGGGGTGTTTCAACACGTCAAAGGGGTGAAGAATGCGGTTTCCGGTTACGCCGGTGGTGCAGCCGACACGGCACAGTACGAGCGCGTCAGCGACGGCAATACCGGCCATGCGGAATCTGTCGAAGTGACGTACGACCCGAGCCAGGTCAGTTACGGCACCTTGCTGCACATCTACTTTTCAGTCGCCCACAACCCGACCGAACTCAACCGCCAGGGGCCGGACACCGGGACTCAGTACCGTTCGGCCATCTTCACCAAAAGCGCCGAGCAGCAAAAAATCGCCCAGGCCTACATTGCCCAGCTCGACGCGGCCAAGTCCTTCAACAAACCGATCGTGACCAAGCTGGAAAGCTACAACGGTTTCTACCCGGCCGAAGAAGAGCATCAGGACTTTCTCACCGAGCACCCGACCTATCCTTACATCGTGATCAATGACCTGCCGAAAGTGGCGCAGCTCAAGCAGCTGTTTCCCGAGCGTTATCAGGAAAAACCGGTGCTGGTGAAGGAGGGGAGGTAAGCGTCAGGAGTGCTTGCCCCACTTCTGTACCGCGAATTCAACGAAACGGCGCAATTTCGGCAAACGGTGGCGATCCTGCGGGTAAACCAGATGCATCGGACGGCTGGGCGGGCAGTAATCCGGCATCAATGCCAGCAGGTTTCCTTGCCGCAGGTCTTCTTCGACCAGCGCGTCGGGCATCATCACGATGCCCATACCCGTCAGCGCCGCCTGATGCAGGCCGGCCGAACTGTTGATCAGCATCGGCCCGCTGACTCCCACGCTGACTTCGCCATCAGGTCCGGCCAGACGCCATTCCTTTTGCACCGACTGCCAGTCATCCCCGGCCGGATAGGCAAACGACAGACAATCGTGCTGTCGCAGGTCTTCAGGTGTTTGCGGTGTGCCCCGGCGGGCCAGATATTGCGGCGAGGCGCACATGGTCAGGGTGTAGTCGATCAGCGGGCGGGCGATCAGGTTTGAGGGTTCCAGTGCGCCGAGTCGAAACGCCACATCCAGGCCGTTCTCCAGAAGGTCCGGACGGCGGTTGGTCAGCACCACATCAAGCTTCACCCGCGGGTTTTGCAGGCTGAACTCACTCAGCGCCGGT
Organism: Pseudomonas sp. Sample_16; assembly: GCF_004307665.1. NCBI lineage: Bacteria > Pseudomonadati > Pseudomonadota > Gammaproteobacteria > Pseudomonadales > Pseudomonadaceae > Pseudomonas > Pseudomonas sp. Sample_16. The sequence continues at coordinate 31,902 of NZ_RCOB01000168.1, read as the reverse complement.
GCCAGCCGCTCGGTGCCGAAGGTCAAGGGAGCGGTGATGCGCAAGATGCCGCTCGGTTCGTCGAGGGCCTGTTCTGCAAGCCGCTCGGAATCCGCCACCAGTCCCAACACTTCCAGACAACGCTGGTAATACGCGGCACCGAATTCGGTCAGGCGCTGACGCCGCGTGGTGCGGTGCATCAGGCGCACACCCAGACGCTGTTCCAGTGCCTTGAGGTGATTGCCGACCATGGTCGTGGACATTTCGCACTGAAAAGCCGCGGCGGTCATGCTGCCGGTTTCCACCACTTTCACGTAAACACTCATTGCCTGGAATAAATCCATTATCAAGCTCGGCTTTTAAATGATTGAAGTTTTGAGGCGTTTATCCAGCTCAGGTGGCTAACCATACTGCAAAAACACCGACCCTTGCTGGAGCTTGATGTCATGACCGCCGCTTGCCTGATGAGCACTTACCAACCCTTGGCCCTGAGTTTCAACAAAGGCCTGGGCACACGCCTGTGGGATCAGGCCGGTCGTGAGTATCTGGATGCGGTGGCCGGGGTGGCGGTGACCAACGTTGGCCATTCCCACCCGAAAATCGTTGCCGCCATCAGTGAACAAGCCGGATTGCTGCTGCATACGTCCAACCTCTACAGCATCGACTGGCAACAACGGCTGGCGCAAAAATTGACGCGGCTGGCAGGGATGGACCGGGCGTTCTTCAACAACTCCGGGGCCGAGGCCAACGAGACGGCGCTGAAAATCGCCCGGTTGCATGGTTGGCACAAAGGCATCGAGCAACCGTTGGTGGTGGTCATGGAGAACGCTTTCCATGGTCGGACCCTCGGCACGTTGTCCGCCAGTGATGGCCCGGCCGTGCGTCTGGGCTTCAACAAATTGCCGGGTGATTTTGTCAAGGTGCCGTTCGGCGACCTGCAAGCGCTCGACCAGGTGCAGCAAGCGCATGGCTCGCGGATCGTGGCGATCCTGATGGAGCCGATCCAGGGCGAAAGCGGCGTACAATTGGCGCCGCCCGGTTACCTCAAGGCGCTGCGCGAACGGTGCAACCGGCGTTCATGGTTGCTGATGCTCGACGAAATCCAGACCGGGATCGGTCGTACCGGACAGTGGTTCGCCTTTCAGCACGAAGGCATCGTGCCGGACGTCATGACCCTGGCCAAAGGCCTCGGCAACGGCGTGCCCATCGGTGCCTGTCTGGCCCGTGGCAGGGCCGCAGAGCTCTTTACCCCGGGCAGCCACGGCAGCACGTTCGGCGGCAATCCGCTGGCCTGCCGCGTCGGTTGCACCGTGCTGGATATTGTCGAAGAACAAGGGCTGCTGGAGAACGCCCGGCTTCAAGGGGAGCATTTGCTCGAAAGATTGCGCACAGAATTGGCGGGCCATCCGAACGTCGCGCAGATCCGCGGTCAGGGCCTGATGATCGGCATCGAACTGAAACAACCGATCCGCGACCTGAGCCTGATCGCCGCCCGGGACCACGGCTTGCTGATCAACGTCACACGCGGACAAATCATCCGCCTGCTGCCACCGTTGACCATCGATGAGCGGGAGGTGGAGATGATTGTCAGGGGCGTGAGTCGGGCGATTTCGCAAGTGTTCGAGCGATTTGAGTAATCGTTCAGCGTTGGCTTTGGAGCTTAAAAGATAAGTCGTTTCATCGAACACTTCGGGACTGTCCAGAGTTTTCTTGTTCCTCTTCCTACGATTCAGCAACCACTGGAGAACTCGCATCACCCGCTCCTCATTCAGATAGACGCTGAGTATCGAATGCCCTGACAAGAGACGCTTCTGTAAGAGCTGTAGTCCCGTTCCGATTTGGAGAAAGACGCTGAAAGAATGATCAATGCGGGTTTCGAACCGCACTGAGGAAGTCCGTGATTTCAGTCTGAGTGGTCAACTGGATTCGGAAACCGGCAAATCCGTCCAGCAACCGCTGATGCGCCACAAACCCACTGGACCCATCACGTATTCGATAGCTTGCGGCCCACTCCAGCAACGCCATCGATCGCTCGTCGTCGTTGACTTCGCGCTGGCGGATATTGGCGAGGCAAACCTCATCTTCAATGCACAACCAGATCAGCGCTGTTGCGCGGTGCAGCAGTTCGCTGATGATCCAGCCATAAACCCCTTCGATCACCCAGCAGGGATCATCGGCGACGATGCGCGCCATGCTCAGGGCTTCGGCGCGGGGGCGGGGGATGCTGTGTTCATCGGATAGCCAGTGAATCTGATCGAGATCGACCCATGGCACGCACAATTGCTCGGCGAGCCGTTGCGCCAGCCAGCTCTTGCCGGAACCTGAGTTACCGATGATCAGGGTTCGGGTGAGGTCCATGAGCGACACCAAATGAAATGGAAATCAGCCGGTTTTCAATCTTCTGTCTCGGGAGCCACCATGCGTGTCTTTGGGGAGCCATTGGCGTTGTGCTGATAAATTTCCTGCGGCTGTCCTTGTTCATTGAAGAACACCTGGCCGATGCCGGCGCAATTCCACAGTCGTTCACCTGCTTCAGCATGCTCCGGAACGTGCGGCACGATGCGCATGCGCCGACGTTTGGTCAGCCAGTTCAGCGGTGAGCGCGGTGAATACAGCCAGCGGTTGAGGCGGTCGAACCATTCCAGCAACGTGGGCGGAAATTCATTCTTGATGCCGCTGCTGGTGATCTGCCAGATACGCGGCCCAGCCTTGCGATGGCGAATCAGCACTTCGTAGACGAAGGAATAATGCACATCGCCCGACAGCACCACGTAATTACCCGGTGTGCGCGAGTGGCGGAAAATGTTCAGGATCACCTGGGCCGCGCCGCGATGGGCCATCCAGTTTTCCGCGTCCACCAGCAGCGGATAGCCGAACCAGCTGAACACCCGTTGTACCGTCTCGATCAGTTTCACGCCGAACACTGGCGCCGGTGAAACGATGATCGCCGACGGATGATCCAGCAGCTCCTGTTGCAGTTCGCTGAGGGCCTCCCAGTCGAGCAGGCCCGAGGGTTGCTTGAGGTTCATCTCGCTGCGCCAGCGTCGGGTGCGGGTGTCGAGCACGACCATGGCTGGCGTGGTGGGCAGCACGTAATGCCAATGCTGGAAACGCAACAGTTCATCGATCAACCGGTCCTGGACGTCGCTGTCGAGATAGCGGTCTTGCCCGGTGTCGCTGAATGCGCAGGCCTTCTCGACGACATCGACAAAGGCGTCCGGATTGTTGCCCCAGCCCTGGCACAGCATGTAGGCGATCAGCGCATTACCGATGATGCGTCTGGAGAACGGATGGCCGTAGGCCGTTTCTTCCCATTGCGCAGAGAGGTTCCAGTCATCGGTGATGTCGTGGTCGTCGAAAATCATCAGCGTCTGCACGTGCGCCAATGCCCGCGCAACGCGGCCCAGACCAGCCTTGAAACCGTCGATGCGCACCTGTTCCAGCGCATAGCGTTCACGACGTTCCTTGATCAGTTTTGGCGGCTTTGGCGCGATCAGCGACCATGGGGTCGGCGACCAGACCAGCAGGTACATGGCCATGACTTCGGCGAACGTCACCAGATGATTGTCGGCACTGCTGCTGGTGAAAATCGGCTTGCGCGCACCGCCGAAAAAGCGATCGCGCAGGGTTTCGTTGCTCTTGAGTGCCGGCAGCAAATCGGCGCGGTGGTAGTAGCACGCCGCGTGGCCGTACAGCTCGGCGCTGTCGCTGACCACGGCACCTTGCAGATGCTCGCCGAACAAACCCAAGCGCTCGATAAGGCCATGAATCGCCCGCAGCATCGGCCCGGCGACATCGTCGGCGTACACCTGATCGCCACTCATCATCAGCAGCGCCGGACGATCCTTGGCTTCGTGTGCTTGCGCCAACAGGTTGTCGACGCACAGCAAGCCGTCGGTCGCCGGGTGATGGGGCTTGCGGCAGGAACCGTGCAGCAACTGATCGATGCGCGAGCGCAGGACGAAGTTCGGACAATCCGCCTCGCTGTAAAGCAAATGCGGCGCCCAATCGGCGATGCCTTTGCCGTCTTCCAGCAGCAGGTCGTATTCGATACGTTGATCAAAGGGCAGGGCAGCGTCCAATGACACATCGATCAAATGCACGAAGGCGTGCGTGCCCACCGCAATCACCGTGCAATGCCCGGCGTCGAGACGGATATCGGCAACGCCCTGCAAACGCAGGGTCAGTTCCAGCGCACGGGACCCCACCAGCCACATCACCAGTCGTGTGGGCTCCAGCCGCCGCAGCAGCGGGCCGGCGAGGACCGGGGGCAGGGATTGAGCGTCGGGCAGGGGCAGCGTTGCGGACATCCGGGGTCAAGACTCTTGAGGGCTCAGAGGCGGGCGATGATAGCGCAGGTGGCGGCGGGACAGGCTATTGTGGGTGTCAGAACATCTCGATTGGAAAGGGTCTGCCATGAACAACCGTATCCTGCCGGCACTGGCCATTTTGCTGCTGGTGCAATCCCCGGCCCATGCCATCAACGACAAGTACCGCCAGCAGCTGGAGAAGTCCGGTTGCACCCAGGTGAGCGAGTTGCAGGGCTGCGATATCCACAAGACCAAGGCGGAAAACGCCAAGGCCGGATTCAGCAACCCGGCCGTGCCTGCCGCTGGCGAAAAGACCAAGGAACCGAGCACTGGCACCCAGGAGGGAGCCGCCCCGCCTGTCACCAAATGAAAAGCCATTGTCGTCTGATGAGAAGCGTCTCAACAGGCCTGGTCCTACAGTCCAATCAGCGCAATTCGATGCAACACGCCCATATTGCAGATTGGAGAATAAGAAAAATGGCTAAAGCCGTACGCTTTTACGAAACCGGTGGTCCTGAAGTCCTGCGTTATGAGGACGTTGAAGTCGGCGACCCCGGTCCGGGCCAGGTGCGTCTGCGTCATGTGGCGGTCGGCCTGAACTATGCCGACACCTACTTTCGCAATGGCACTTACCCGATCCCGATGCCCAATGGCATGGGGGTTGAGGCGTCCGGCGTGGTCCAGGCCATCGGCGAGGGGGTGACCAATGTCCAGGTGGGGGATCGCGTCACTTACACCGGTTTCCTCAACACCCTCGGCGCCTACAGCACCGAGCGCCTGATTCCGGCCGCGCCGCTGATCAAGTTGCCGGAAACCATCAGTTTTGAAACCGCTGCCGCCATGACCATGCGCGGCCTGACGTCTTCGTACCTGATGCGCCGCATCTACGACTTCAAGGAAGGCGATAGCATTCTGCTGCATGCCGCTGCCGGTGGTGTGGGCCTGATCGTTTCGCAGTGGGCCAAACTGCTGGGCCTGAACGTGATCGGCACGGTCTCGACCGAGCAAAAGGCTGAAATCGCCCGGGCTCACGGTTGCGACCATACGATCAATTACAGCCATGAAGACGTTGCCGCTCGCGTTCGCGAACTGACCGACGGTGTGGGCGTCAACGTGGTGTTCGACAGCGTTGGCAAGAACACCTTCATGGGTTCGCTGGATTCGTTGAAACCCCGTGGCCTGATGGTCTGCGTGGGTACGGCGTCCGGGCCGATCCCGGCCTTCGACCCGGTGATGCTGGCGATGAAAGGTTCGCTGTTCCTGACCCGCCCGGCCCTGGCCAACTACATCAGCGACCCGGCGGAAAAGGCCGAGCTGGCCGGTGAGTTGTTCGACCATGTCGGCAGCGGCCGGATCAAGATCGAGATCAACCAGCACTACGCCTTGCAGGATGCGGTGCAGGCGCACCGTGATCTTGAATCGCGCAAGACTACCGGCTCGTCGATTTTCGTCATTTAAGGAGCTGCCAGCCATGAAAGTCGAACAATTGACCTGCAGCATCGGTGCCGAGCTGACCGGCGTAAACCTGGCCGACGCGGTGCACGACGACGGTCTGTTTGCCGAAATCCGTGCCCAGCTGCTCAAGCATCGAGTGGTGTTCATGCGCGATCAGGACATCAGTCGCGCCGAGCACGTGGCTTTTGCCCGGCGCTTCGGAGAACTGGAAGATCATCCGGTGGCCGGCAGTGATCCGGAGCATCCCGGGCTGGTGCAGATCTACAAGAACCCCGACCAGCCGATGGACCGCTACGAAAACGCCTGGCACACCGATGCCACCTGGCGCGACGCCCCGCCGATGGGTTGCGTGCTGCGCTGCGTGGAGTGCCCGCCGGTGGGCGGCGATACCATGTGGGCCAACATGGTTCTGGCTTACGAAAATCTGCCGGATGATGTGAAAGTGAAGATCGCCGACCTGCGCGCCCGTCACAGCATCGAAGCCAGTTTCGGCGCGGCCATGCCGATCGAGAAGCGCCTTGCGCTGAAGGCGATGTACCCGGACGCCGAGCACCCGGTGGTGCGCACACATCCGGAAACCGGCGAAAAGGTGCTGTTCGTCAATGCCTTCACCACTCACTTGAGCAATTACCACACCCCTGACCGGGTGCGTTTTGGCCAGGACGCCAACCCTGGTGCGGGCGAGTTGCTGCGTTACCTGATCAGTCAGGCATATATCCCTGAGTATCAAGTGCGCTGGCGCTGGAAGCCCAACAGCATCGCCATCTGGGACAACCGCAGTACCCAGCATTACGCCGTCATGGATTACCCGCCGTGCCATCGCAAGATGGAGCGCGCCGGGATCATCGGCGACAAGACTTACTGATCCACCGCCTCTGCATTCGCTCTCGTAAACACGCCTGCCCGGCGCGACCCCGGGTGGGCGGGACAATCATAAGAACTGGAGTAAACCATGCAATTCTTCGACGATTCCCTGCACCCCGAAAACATGGAAAAAGTGGTTATCACCGTGGCCCCGTACGGCCCGGAGTGGATGCCCGAAGATTTCCCGGAAGACATCCCGCTGACCATGGACGAGCAAATCCACAAAGCGGTCGAGTGCTATGAAGCCGGCGCCACGGTCCTGCACTTGCACGTGCGGGAACTGGACGGCAAAGGGTCCAAGCGCCTGTCGAAGTTCAACGAACTGATCGCCGGTGTGCGTGCCGCCGTGCCGGACATGATCATTCAGGTCGGCGGCTCGATTTCCTTCGCCCCGGAAAGCGACGGTGAAGCGGCCAAGTGGCTGTCCGACGACACCCGCCACATGCTGGCCGAGCTGACGCCGAAACCGGATCAGGTCACGGTGGCGATCAACACCACCCAGATGAACATCATGGAACTGCTGTATCCGGAATACCTGGAAGGCACTTCCCTGGCCAACCCCCTGTATCAGGCTGCCTACAGCGAAATGACCGTGCCGGCAGGTCCGGCCTGGGTCGCCGAACACCTCAAGCGCCTGATGGCCAATGGTATTCAGCCGCACTTCCAGTTGACCGGCATGCACGCCATGGAAACCCTCGAGCGCCTGGTGCGCCGTGGTGTCTACAAAGGCCCGCTGAACCTGACCTGGATCGGCATCGGCGGTGGTTTCGACGGGCCGAACCCGTTCAACTTCTTCAACTTCATCCACCGCGCGCCGGACGGTTGCACCCTGACCTCCGAATCGCTGCTCAAGAACGTCATGCCGTTCAACACCATGTCGATGGCCATGGGCATGCACCCGCGCGTGGGCAACGAAGACACTATCATTGATCACAAGGGCGAGCGTTTCGGCTCGGTGGCGCAGATCAAGCAAACCGTGCGCATTGCCCACGAACTGGGTCGCGAAATCGCCACGGGCAAAGAAGCCCGTGAGATCTATCGCATCGGTGTGCAGTACGACAGCATCGAGGAAACCCTGTTGGCCAACGGCATGGCGCCCAACCGCAAGGCCGGGCAGAAAGGCGTGCCGCAACGCGGCTGACCGACACGGCGAGCGAGCGGCCGTGACCGCTCGCTCGACGCACTGCTACACGCTTGATAACAACAATAAAACAAAGCTTTGAGGAGGCTGCATGGCCTTTCACCCAATCGCCGACGATGACGACTCCGGTGGAGTCGTTGTTGCGCGTAAATATGCCTGGATCGTCTTTGCCCTGACGTTCGGCCTGTTGATTTCCGATTACATGTCGCGCCAGGTACTGAACGCGGTGTTCCCGCTGCTGAAAAGCGAGTGGGCGCTGAGCGACGGCCAACTCGGCCTGCTCAGTGGCATCGTTGCGCTGATGGTCGGGCTGCTGACGTTTCCGCTGTCGCTGATGGCCGACCGTTTCGGCCGGGTCAAGAGCCTGGCGCTGATGGCGATGCTCTGGAGTCTCGCGACCCTTGGCTGCGCATTGGCCCAGGATTACCAGCAGATGTTCATCGCGCGTTTCATGGTCGGCGTCGGCGAGGCAGCCTATGGCAGCGTCGGCATCGCCGTGGTGATTTCGGTGTTTCCGAAACACATGCGTGCCACCCTGGCCAGTGCCTTCATGGCCGGTGGCATGTTCGGCTCGGTGCTGGGCATGGCGCTGGGCGGGGCCATCGCCGCCAAACTGGGCTGGCGCTGGTCGTTTGCCGGCATGGCGCTGTTCGGCCTGGTGCTGGCGATGCTTTATCCGCTGATCGTCAAGGAAGCACGCATTGCGCCGCAACGCGCCGCCAAGGCTGTCGCGGTGGTCAAGCGGCCGTTGCGCACGTTGTGGTCCAGCCGTTCGGTGGTGGCAACTTACGTCGCCAGCGGCTTGCAATTGTTCGTCGGTGGCACGGTGATGGTGTGGATTCCCAGCTACCTCAATCGCTACTACGACATGCCCACCGACAAGGCTGGCGGCATGGCGGCGATCATCGTGTTGTGCAGCGGCGCGGGGATGATCCTGTGCGGCATGCTCAGCGATCGCCTGTGCCGTCACTCACCGGAGCGCAAGGTCAGCCTGGCCATCGGTTTTTGCCTGGGCAGTTGCCTGTTGCTGTCAGCAGCATTTGCCTTGCAAGCAGGGCCGTTGCAACTGGCGCTGATCTGCCTGGGCATGTTGATCGCCACCGGCACCACCGGCCCATGCGGCGCGATGGTTGCCAACCTGACGCATTACTCGGTCCACGGCACGGCGTTCGCCACGCTGACCCTGGCCAACAACATGCTGGGCCTGGCACCGGGGCCGTTCATCACCGGCCGGGTGTCCGATCTCATCGGTTTGCACGCCGCGTTTCAACTGGTGCCGCTGGTCAGCCTCGCGGCAGCAGCGGTGTTCTTTTATGCCAAGTGTCATTACCACAAAGATATTGCCCGCCTTCAGGGTCAGAGCGTGCCTGACCCCGTTCGTGAAGCCGGGATAGAGGTGAAGTTGTGAGTCGTCGTTTACGTATTGATGTGTTTTTCGATTTCATCTGCCCCTGGTGCCTGATCGGCAAACGCCAACTGGAGCATGCACTGGTGCAGTTCCGCAGTCGTCATCCGGATGTGCAGATCACCACGGCGTGGCACGGTGTGCAGTTGCTGCCGCAGTTGCCGGTGGAGGGTGAGCCATTCGCCGATTTCTACCGCAAGCGCTTGGGCAATGCCGACGCCATGACCATGCGCCAGGCCCAGGTACAGGAGGCTGCCAGGGCGGTTGGACTGGCGATTGATCTGAGCCGCATCGAAACGATGCCCAACACTGCCGACGCCCATCGCTTGTTCCAGCGTGCCACGGCGCTGGGCAATGCGGCTCAGCGTGAAATGTTGCTTGAACGCCTGTTCGCCGGCTATTTCCAGAGACGCGAAAACCTCGGTGATCGCGAGACCCTGCTCGCCATTGCCCGCTCTTGCGGCCTTGACCCGGACACCCTGGTCGACTGTCTGAAAGGAGACGCCACACCGTTTGCAGCGCCACCGGAGGCGACCAGTGGTGTGCCGAGTTTCCAGTTCGACCAGCGCGTGACCGTCATCGGTGCACAACCGGCCCAGGCGCTGCTCGGGGCGATGAACGAAGCCCTCAAGCACAGTGAGCGCGAGCGGCAGCCGGCATGACCCGACGCATTCCCGTACCTGCTGGCAAACACCCGCAGGCCGGTGGCCGTGCGCTGTTCGAATTCGAAGACAAAAGCCTGGCGTTGTTCAACGTCGACGGGCAGTTGTTTGCCATCGACGACAGCTGTCCGCATCAGGGCGCCTCGTTGTGCGGCGGGCGCCTTGAGGGCTGCGTGATTCAGTGTTGCGCCCATGGCCTGCGATTCGATCTGCGCAGCGGCTACATGCTCAATTCCACGTTGGTCAAAGTCACCCACTACCCGGTCGAGATCATCGACGACCAGGCGTTTATCGTCATCACTTGCGAGGAGTCCGCGCCATGAGCGCCATCGCTCTCACCCGTATCCACAGTCGCACGCGCGAACTGGCGCCGGGGCTTATCGTCAGCCTGATCGTGGCGGCCGCCGCGTCGTTCCTGTCCGAGCATTACGGTGCGCCGGTCATGCTGTTTGCCTTGCTGCTGGGCATGGCCCTGAATTTTCTGGCCGATGACGGCCCGTGCAAGGCCGGTGTCGAGTTCACCGCCCGTACAGTGCTGCGCATCGGGGTCGCACTGCTGGGCATGCGCATCACCCTGGAGCAAATGGCGGCGCTGGGCTGGAAGCCGATTGCGCTGGTGGTGATTCTGGTGGTGGTGACCATTGGTGTGTCAGTGATCGCGGCCAAGGCGTTGGGCTTCCAGCGCCTGTTCGGCATGCTGACCGGTGGGGCGACGGCGATCTGTGGTGCTTCGGCGGCGTTGGCGCTGGCGGCGGCGCTACCCAACCATCCGCAAAAGGAGCGCGCTACGTTATTCACGGTGATTGGTGTCTCGGCGTTGTCGACCCTGGCAATGATTGTCTACCCGATGATTGCCAACTGGCTGGAGTTGTCGCCGCAGGTGGCAGGTGTATTCCTCGGCGCGACCATTCACGATGTCGCGCAAGTGGTCGGCGCCGGTTACAGCATGTCCACCGAAACCGGTGACACGGCCACGGTGGTCAAACTGATGCGCGTGGCGATGCTGCTGCCGGTGATCGTCACCGCCGCGATGATCACCCGCATGCAGGGCGCCGACCCGACCGGCAAGCGCCCGCCATTGCTGCCGTGGTTTGCCGTCGGTTTCCTGATCCTGGCCTGCATCAACAGCACCGGCTGGGTGGCGCCGGCGGTGCAGGGTTCGGTCAATGAATTGTCGCGCTGGTGCCTGGTGGTTTCCATCAGTGCCCTGGGCATGAAGACCCGCTTGAAGGAGCTGGCAGCGGTCGGGATCAAGCCGATTTTGCTGATGGTGGGGGAGACAGTATTCCTCGTCGTGCTGGTGTTGTTGCTGCTGCGCTGGGGTTTCTAGGATTCACACAGAGCGCTCGATGCAACCAGCCACGAAACCCGTAGGAGCAAGGCTTGCCCGCGATAGCGCCGGGTCAGGCGCCATTGATGCCGGATGTGCCGGCCTCATCGCGGGCAAGCCTTGCTCCTACAGGGAGAGGGTTGTTTATCGAGTTTTCGGACAGCCACAGAGAAATGAATGCTGATTTCGCTCTTTGCGGCGACCGTGCCAGCGGTCGCCGTTTTTTTTTGCCTGCTGTCAGGACGGTTTCTGTTTCTGCGCCCGCCACGTCGCCGGCGGCATGCCGAACTGGCTGATGAACCACCGCGTGAACGAACTTGCCATCGAATAGCCGAGCATGTCGGCAATACGGCTCAGCGAGTAGTTCGGGTTGTCCAGATAACGCAGCACCAGATCGCGGCGCACATCGTTGATCACGTCGTTGAACGCACAGCCGTCGTCCTTGAGGCGACGTTGCAGGGTGCGCACGTTCATGCCCTGGCTCTGCGCGACTTGCTCGATGGTCGCGCGGCCCATGGGCAGCAGCAGGTAAATGGCTTTGCGCACTTCGAACAGCATCGAGGTGCCATCGTGGCTTTGCAAAGAATCGAGATAACTTTGGGCGTAGCGGGCCATGGCCGGGTCGGCGTTGGGGTTGGTCATGTCGAGGCTGGCATCTGAGCAGACGATGCCGTTGAACTCACTGCCGAATTCCAGGGTGCAGCCGAACAGCCGGCGATGCAGTTGCAGGTTGTCCGGTGCCTTGTGCATGAAGTTGACGCTGTACGGGTGCCAGTGCGAACCGAGCAGCGCCGCGCACAAGCGGAACATCACACCGATGGCCAGCTCGGTGGCCTGGCGGCTGGGCATCGGCGTTTCGGTGACGACTTCTTCGCGGATGATCACCATCTTGCCGGCCTCTTCAATGAAGATCGCCAGCGAATCGTTCATCAGGTGCCGGTAATGCACCACCACCTGCAAGGCATCGCGCAACGTGCGCTGATGGCTGAGCAACAGGCTGACCACGCCGAAGTCCGAAAGCTGGCGCGACTCGGCCATGCTCAAGCCGAACGTCTGGCAACCACTGGCGGCGGCCGAGTCTTCCAGCAAGCGTACGGCGGCGTCGATCGGAATGCGATGCTCGGGGGCTTGCAATTGCGCCCTGCTCAGGCCGACGGCGGCCAACACATCGCGCGGGTTGAATCCCAGGTACTGGGTGACCTCCAGGTAGTTGGTCAGTACAGCAGCGCGAACAAGCTTGGGCATGCGTAGGTCTTCCCTGGGCCGATGGCTTCTTTTTCTGATGGGCGGGCGTGGCGACTATATCCAGCGCATCGACCGTTGAACAGTTGTCTTGTTGGCGATGGACATCACGCTGGCGGGCGTTGAATCAGCGCTGCTTGCGCGAGCAATCCAGGCTCATCCGTTGATTACAGTGACCCTGCGCCAACCTGTGGGGTTATTCGACCAGCGGTCGAGGCGATAAAGTGTCGGACAATTTGTCATCAAAAGAAAAGTGCCTGACGTCCAATGTAAAGCGCCTCGAGTGGGCGCTCTTTAATGTCGACCCTACAAAAAGCCTCTGGCGAAAACAGCCAGTCGAGATATCGAGAAAGCGAAGGTGTTGACCGTGGACAAATTGCAAACTGCCGCCACCGTTCTGATCGTACCGGGCCTGCGCGAGCACGTTGCCGAGCATTGGCAAACGTTGCTGCAAGCCAAGCTCGCCAAGGTACGTAGCGTCCCGCCGCTGGAGACCGACAAGCTCGATTGCGGTGCTCGCGTACGGGCTATCCAGCACGAACTGGAGCAGATCGACGGCCCGGTGATTCTGGTAGCCCACAGTGCCGGCGTGCTGATGGTCGCGCATTGGGCGGCGCAGTACAGCCGTCCAATCAAGGGCGCATTGCTGGCCGCGCCACCGGACCTCGATGCAGTCTGGCCGGCCAACTATCCCTCTTCGGAAACACTCAGCAATCAAGGCTGGAATCCTCTGCCACAAGGCCCGCTGCCATTCCGCAGCATCGTGGCCGGCAGCACCAACGATCACCTGGCCAGTTTTTCCGCCGTGACCCGCATGGCTGAAAACTGGGGCGCCGAATTGCTCGATCTGGGCGATGTCGGCCATCTCAATCCGGCCGCAGGATTTGGCCACTGGGCGCAAGCCGAGGCACTGATCCTGCGATTGGACCAATAAAACAGGACCGCTAATACAGGAACCGGCAGGCATCACGTCAGCTGGCATTTGCCCTCACTCCTGAAAACGCAGACCCGAAGAGGAATGCGCGAGGGCGGCTGCGCTTAAAACAAATACAAAAAGGCGGAGACAACGCAATGCACAACAACAAGAGTCACGGGTTCACCGCATCACGCTACACATTGCTGGCCTCGGCCATTCTCGCGGCAACGGTGCCGATGGCCCATGCGGCCGAGATCGAGACAGGTAACCCGGACTGGACCGTTCGCCTGGATAACACCGTCAAGTACAACTATGGCGTGCGCACCGAAAGTGCCGACAAACGCATGTTGGCTACGCCAAACAACAACGACGGCGATTACAACTTTCGCAAGGCCGGCACCAACATCACCAACCGCGTCGACCTGTTGACCGAGATGGACGTGGTCTACCAGAACCACATGGGCTTTCGCGTCAGTGCTGCCAGCTGGTACGACAAGGCGTACGAAAACACCGGTTCCAATTCCAACCCGTTCGTCAACGGCAACGGTTCGACCTCGGGCCTGATCGCCAACGACCCGCGCCTGGCGGGTGTCACCCGGGACAACGTCGGCACCGGCAGCCCGCACCTGAGCAACTACGCGCAGCGCTACTACACCGGCCCGTCCGGCGAAATCCTCGATGCCTTCGTGTTTTACAGCACCGAAGTGGGCGAGGAGTCGATACTCAGCGTCAAGGCTGGCCAGCACAACGTGTTCTGGGGCGAGACCATTCTCAACCCGGTGCACTCGGTCAGTTACGGCCAGTCGGGCCTCGACCTGGCCAAACTCGCCGCATCGCCGGGCACCGAAGCCAAGGAACTGTTCGTCCCGCGCAACCAGCTGTCGATGTCGTTCACCGTCAACCCGGAGTTGACCGTCGGCGCCCAGTACTTCCTCGATTGGGATGAGGCGCGCCTGCCGGAAGCGGGCACTTACTACGGCGGTTCCGACCTGGTCGGTTTCGGTGCGCAATCGTTCCTGCTCGGCAACACCAACGCTGTGGTTCCGGGCAGCCCGCTTGGTTGTGGCCTGGCGCCGTGCAACGGTTTGACCAACGTCCGTCGCGGTCATGACCTGACGCCGGACAAGCGCGGTGACTGGGGCGTCATGGCCAAGTGGTCGCCAGCCTGGCTGGACGGCACCCTCGGCGTTTACTACCGCGAAACATCGGAGATCCTGCCGCAAGCCTGGCTGGACGCCCGTGGCCTGACCTCGGCCAACCCCAACGGCACCCGCCCGGCCGGTCAAGTGCCTGCGGTGATCAACACCCTCAACTCGCTGAACACCGCCACCTATCAGATGGCCTACGCCGACAACATCAAGATCGTCGGCCTGAGCCTGTCCAAGGATGTCGGCGGTGTGAGTGTGGGGTCGGACCTGAACATTCGCCACAACATGCCGCTGGCCAGTATTCCGGCGATCGTCAGCACCAACAGCCCGTTGGGCCTGGGCCAGGGTCTTGGCTTGCTGCCGGCGCGAACTGCTGCCACGGGTGTGATTTATGACACGCCGGAAAAGGGCGACAGCATGGCTGCCACCGGCGACACCCTGCATTGGACGATCAATGGCCTGATGACCATTGCCGATACGCCGCTGTTCGATTCGGCAACCCTGCTCGGCGAGTTGTATTACAGCAACCTGCTCAAGCTCGATAGCAAGAACGAGGCGCTCTACAAAGGCAAGGACAGCTATCGCGGCATCGACGCACCGACCCGGGACAACTGGGGCATCGCGGTCAACTTCACCCCGACCTGGTACCAGGTGTTCCCCGGTGTTGACCTCAACGCGCCGATGTCCGTCAACGTCGGCCTCGATGGCGTGTCACCGGTCTCCGGTGGCGGTGCCAAAGACACCGGCAACTACGCCGTCGGCCTCGGTGCCGTTGTGTACAACAAATACTTTGTCGACCTGAAGTACGTGGACTCCTTCGGCAAAACCGACAAGTGCAATGTCAGCGGCGTAAGCACCGGCCCGACCGGTGGCGACGGCTCTACGCCGAACGCTTTCAGCGGCAACGAAAACTACGCCTGTTACGCCGGTGGCTACTCGGCCTTCTCCGGAGGTGGCGCAACGACTGAGGACCGTGGCGCCGTTTACCTGACGATGAAAACCACTTTTTGATTCACCACTGATTTGCTCAATGCAAGCAGGAGAATAACAAGATGAAATTCGCACAAACCGTGTTGGCCGTTTCGCTGGCCATGGTCCTGACCGCTCAGGCACAGGCCGCTGTTTCAACCCAGGAAGCCGCCAAGCTGGGCAGCAGCCTGACGCTGGTCGGCGCTGAAAAGGCCGGGAACGCTGATGGTTCCATTCCGGCCTACAACGGTGGCCTGACCACGCCACCGGCCAGTTTCAAATCCGGTGACAGCATGCGCCCGGACCCGTTTGCCAGCGAAAAACCGCTGCTGGTGATCGACGGCAAGAACGTCGATCAGTACAAGAACCTGCTCAGCGCCACCACCGTTGAACTGGCCAAGCGCTTCCCGACGTTCCGTGTCGATGTGTTCCCCACTCACCGTACCGTCTCGCTGCCACAGGCCATTCTGGACAACGGCGTGAAGAACGCCAGCGGTGCCAAGTCCCTGGAAAACGGCCTGGCCATCGACAACGTGCTGCCGGGCGTACCGTTCCCGATCCCTCAGTCGGGCAACGAAGCGATGTGGAACTTCCTGTTGCGTTATCAGGGCGTGAGCATCAACTCCAAGTACGACTCCTGGAACGTCGACTCCGCGGGTGTGCCGAGCCTGGCGACCACCGGGCAGGCGTTCATTTCCTACCCGATCTACGAAAACCTCTCGCAGCCGATCAGCAGCGCCGACGTGTACTACCAGATGAAACTGTCGTACACCGGCCCCGCGCGCCGAGCAGGCGAAGCGGTGATGCTCAAGGACGCCGCCAACCCGCTGCAACAACCACGCCGCGCCTGGCAATACCTGCCGGGTCAGCGTCGGGTGAAACTGGCGCCGAACCTGGCTTACGACACACCGAACCCGGGCACCGCCGGTGCGGGCACCTACGATGACGTGTTCGTGTTCAACGGGGCGCTGGATCGCTACGACTGGAAGCTGGTGGGCAAGCAGGAAATGATCGTGCCCTACAACACCTACAAGCTGACCTACGCCCAGGATCCGAAGTCGCTGACCACCGCCAACCACCTCGCGCCGGACTTCGTGCGCTGGGAAAAACACCGTGTATGGGTGGTCGAAGGCACGCTCAAGGCCGGTGCCCGGCACATCTACGCCAAGCGCCGCTTCTACCTCGACGAAGACAGCTGGAGCGCTCTGGCCTCTGACCAGTACGACGCCCGTGGTCAACTCTATCGCGGCTCCTTCGCCTTCCTCAGCCAGAGCTACGACAAGCAGGTGCCGGACTCCACGCCGTTCATGATCTACGACCTGGTGGGCGGTTCCTACAACATCAACGGCGTCGTCGGCCCGTACGGCGGCATCAAGTACATCGAGCCGCTCTCCAAGGCGCAGTGGTCGTCGGAATCCCTGGCCGGCGCCGGCATTCGCTAAGCCTGTGGGAGCGAGCAGGCTCGCTCCCACAACAGCATGAACGTCGGGCACACGCCTGTGTGTCCCGACGCGGCTTTCCGAAGAGGACGCGGTATGTGTTCGTATAAAAACTGCTTGCAGCTGGCGTTGGGCATAGTGCTCGGCGTATTACAGGGCGTCACCCACGCCACCGATTATGTCGACGTGCTGGACCTGCCCGCCAGGGTCAGCGCCTTGGCCATCAACAGCCCGTTGTCCGGCATGGCCCGCGCCGGTGAGCGCGTGATTGCCGTCGGCCAGCGCGGCCATATTCTGTTTTCCGACGATGCCGGCCAGCATTGGCAGCAGGCCGCCGTGCCCGTCAGTGCCGATCTCACGGCGGTGAATTTTCCGACCACCACCCAAGGCTGGGCGGTGGGCAATGACGGCGTGGTGCTGCACAGCAGCGACGCCGGCGCGACCTGGCACAAGCAGCTCGACGGCCGCCAGATCGGCGACATCCTGGTCAAGCACTACACGGCACTGGCCAGTGCCGAACCGGCCAACGAGCAGTGGCCATTGCTGGTGGCCGAGGGCGAGCGACTGGTCGAGCAAGGCGCGGACAAACCGCTGCTCGATGTCTGGTTTGCCAATGACAAAGTCGGTTATGTGGTCGGCGTGTTCAACCTGATCCTGCGCACCGAAGACGCTGGCCAGAGCTGGACGCCCTATCAGGATCGCACCGACAACCCGCAAGGTTTCCACCTCAACGCCATCGCTTCGACTGGCGACGCGTTGTACATCGCGGGCGAACAAGGCCTGTTGCTCAAATGGGATGACAACGGCCAACGCTTCGCTGCTGTGCCAACGCCGTATCAAGGCAGCTTCTTCGGTGTGCTCGGCAAGCCGGGCGAAGTGCTCGTCTATGGCTTGCGCGGCAACGTCCTGCGCAGCACCGATGGCGGCCACAACTGGAGCGCCCTCGACAGCGGCCTGCGCGTGAGCATTACCGCTGGGCTGATCGATGCCCGTGGCAATTACCGCCTGTTCACCCAGGGCGGGCAGATGCTGGTCAGCCAGGGCACGGGCGCGCAATTGCGCCTGCTGCGCCAACCGGTGCCGACACCGGTCGCCGGTGCCACCCAGTCCGTCGCTGGCGCGTTGGTGGTCGCGGGCAGCCGTGGCGCCCAGACGCTAGCCCTCGAACCCTAAGAGCGAGAACCCAGACATGGGCAATATCAAACAAGACGCCATGCCGGTCATCCGCGAGCTGCGGGATTTCGATCGACACTCCGGCAACCTCCTCGAACGGCTGGTGTTCAACTACCGCCCGCTGTTCATGCTGCTGATGGCGCTGGCCACCGTGGTGCTGGGCTTCATGGCCGTGACCCGCCTTGAACTGCGCCCCAGCTTCGAAAAAATGATTCCGCAGAGCCAGCCGTACATCCAGAACTTCCTGGAAAACCGCCAGTCATTGCGCGGCCTGGGCAACTCGGTGCGGGTGGTGGTCGAGAACACCCAAGGCGATATTTTCGACCCCGCGTACCTCGACGTGCTCAAGCAGGTCAACGACCAGTTGTTCCTCACCGAAGGCGTCGACCGCGCGTGGATGAAATCGCTGTGGAGCCCGGCGGTACGCTGGACCGAAGTCACCGAGGACGGTTTCCAGGGTGGCCCGGTGATGCCCGATACCTATTCCGGACAGCCGGAGCAAATCGAGCAGTTGCGCCAGAACATCTCCCGCGCCGGCATCGTCGGCAGCCTGGTCGCCAGCGACTTCAAGTCGAGCATGTTGATCGTACCGCTGTTGGACAAAGCCGCCGCGGGTGGCCAACCGATCAACTACCACGCGTTCTCGCAGATGCTCGAAGAGCAGTTGCGCGACAAGATCGAATTCGCCGGCGACAGCGCCGCGCGTAAATCCGGGGAGGAGGGCAAGGGCCAGTACAAGGTGCGGGTGATCGGCTTCGCCAAATTGATGGGCGACCTGATCGACGGCCTGATCCAGGTGATGATGTTCTTCGGCCTGGCCGTGATCACCTCGCTGGCGATCATCTACGCCTACACCCGTTGCGTGCGCAGCACCTTGCTGGTAGTCGGCTGTTCGCTGATCGCGGTGGTCTGGCAACTGGGCATCGTCGCCTGGCTCGGTTATGCCATCGATCCGTATTCGGTGCTGGTGCCGTTCCTGATCTTCGCCATCGGCGTGTCCCACGCCGCGCAGAAGATGAACGGCATCATGCAGGACATCGCCCGTGGCACCCACAAACTGATCGCCGCGCGCTACACCTTCCGCCGTCTGTTCATTGCCGGTGTCACCGCGTTGCTGGCCGACGCGGTGGGTTTTGCGGTGTTGATGCTGATCGACATTCCGGTGATCCAGGACCTGGCGATCACCGCCAGCATCGGTGTCGCGGTGCTGATCTTCACCTCGCTGTTGCTGATGCCGGTGGCGCTGTCCTACGTGGGCGTTGGCGCCAAGGCGGCCGAGCGCGCCCTGAAAATCGACAACCGCGCCGAACACCACAAGGGCTTCGGCAAACTGTGGGACCTGCTCGACCGCTTCACCACGGCCAAGTGGGCGACCGGCGCGGTACTGGTCGCGGTGCTGATGGGCATTGGCGGCTTCATGGTCAGCCTCAACCTGAAGATCGGTGACCTCGAAAGCGGTGCGCCGGAGCTGCGTGCCGACTCGCGCTACAACCGCGACAACGCCTACATCACCCAGCATTACGCGCTGTCCAGCGACCTGTTCGCGGTGATGATCAAGACCGCGCCGGAAGGCTGCCTGAACTACAAGACCCTGGTGCTCGCCGATCGCCTGGCCTGGGAGCTGCAACAGTACCCGGGCGTGCAGGCGACGACGTCGCTGGTCAACGCCGTGCGGCAGATCACCGCCGGCACCTATGAAGGCAACCCCAAGCTCAACAGCATCCAGCGCAACCAGGACGTGCTCAACTACGCCGCGCAGCAGGCCTCGGTCAACTCGCCGGAGCTGTTCAACAACAACTGCTCGCTGATGCCGGTGATCACCTTCCTCAAGGATCACAAGGCAGAAACCCTGGACGCCGTGGTGGCGATTGCCGACAAGTTCGCCAAGGAAAACAGCACAGAAGATCGGCAGTTCCTGCTGGCGGCCGGCAGCGCCGGCATCGAAGCGGCGACCAACATCGTCGTACGCGAAGCCAATCGCACCATGCTGCTGTACGTCTACGCGGCGGTGACGCTGTTCTGCCTGATCACCTTCCGCAGCTGGCGCGCCACGCTGGTGGCGCTGTTGCCGCTGGTGCTGACCTCGATCCTCTGTGAAGCGCTGATGGTCGCCATGGGCATCGGCGTCAAGGTCGCGACCCTGCCGGTGATCGCCCTTGGCGTGGGCATCGGCGTCGACTACGCCTTGTACCTGCTCAGCGTGCAATTGCACTTCCAGCGCCAGGGCTTGCCGCTGTCCCAAGCCTATCGCAATGCGGTGTCCTTCACCGGCCGTGTGGTCGGGCTGGTGGGCATCACCCTCGCGGCGGGCGTGGTGTGCTGGGTCTGGTCACCGATCAAGTTCCAGGCCGACATGGGCATCCTGCTGACCTTCATGTTCCTGTGGAACATGCTCGGCGCGCTGATCCTGATCCCGGCCCTGTCGTACTTCCTGCTGCGCGAACGGGTGCCGCAAACCGCGCCTGTCATGCCGGCCGAAACCACCGAAACCACTGAACGTCCCGGCATGCCCAATGCCCTGACCACTTCCGAGTAAGCCAACAATGTCTGAATACAAAGCTCCCCTGCGCGACATGCGCTTCGTACTCAACGAGGTTTTCCAGGTATCCCGGCTGTGGGCCAAGTTGCCTGGCCTGGCCGACGTGATCGATGAACAAACCGCTGCCGCGATCCTCGAAGAGGCCGGCAAGATCAGTGGTGAAGTGGTGGCGCCGTTGAACCGCGCCAGCGACGAACAGGGCTGCACCTGGAACAACGGCGCAGTCGGCGCAGCGGACGGATTCGCCGAGGCCTATCAGGCGTTTGCCGAGGGTGGTTGGGTCGGCGTCGGCGGTGATCCGCAGTTCGGCGGCATGGGCATGCCCAAGGCGATTTCGGCGCAGGTCGAAGAGATGGTCAACTCAGCCAGCCTGTCGTTCGGTCTGTACCCGATGCTCACGGCCGGTGCCTGCCTGTCGATCAACGCCCACGCCAGCGAAGCGCTGAAAACCAAATACCTGCCGAACATGTACGCCGGCACCTGGACCGGTTCGATGTGTCTGACCGAAGCCCATGCCGGCACGGATCTGGGGCTGATCCGCACCCGCGCCGAGCCGCAGGCTGACGGCAGCTACAAGGTCAGCGGCAGCAAGATTTTCATCACCGGCGGCGACCACGACCTGACCGAGAACATCATCCATTTGGTGCTTGCACGCCTGCCCGATGCGCCGGCAGGACCGAAAGGCATCTCGCTGTTCCTGGTGCCCAAGGTGCTGGTCAACGACGACGGGTCATTGGGCGAACGCAACGCGCTGTCCTGTGGTTCCATCGAACACAAGATGGGCATCAAGGCTTCCGCCACGTGCGTGATGAACTTCGATGGCGCGACAGGCTGGATTGTCGACGCACCGAACAAAGGCCTGGCAGCGATGTTCACCATGATGAATTACGAGCGCCTGGGCGTGGGCATTCAAGGCCTGGCGCAGGGCGAGCGTTCGTACCAGAACGCCGTCACATACGCCCGTGATCGCCTGCAAAGTCGTGCACCGACCGGGGCGCAATTCAAGGAAAAATCCGCCGACCCGATCATCGTCCACCCCGATGTGCGCCGCATGCTGCTGACCATGAAAGCGCTGAACGAAGGCGGTCGCGCATTCTCCAGCTACGTGGCCCTGCAACTGGACACCGCCAAATACAGCGCAGATGAAGCCACCCGTAACCGCGCCCAGGAACTGGTGGCCCTGCTGACGCCGGTGGCCAAGGCATTCCTCACCGACATGGGCCTGGAAACCACCTTGCACGGCCAAATGGTGTTCGGCGGCCACGGCTACATCCGCGAGTGGGGCCAGGAGCAACTGGTGCGTGACGTGCGCATCACCCAGATCTATGAAGGCACCAACGGCATCCAGTCCCTTGACCTCGCCGGGCGCAAGATCGTCGGCAGCGGCGGGGCGCTGTACCGGTTGTTCGCCTCGGAAATCCGCAACTTCACTGCCAACGCCTGCGCCGATCTCAAGGAGTTCACCCAGCCACTGAACGCCGCCGTCGACACCCTCGATGAACTCACCGCATGGCTGCTGGACCGGGCGCAAAGCAACCCGAATGAAATCGGCGCGGCCTCGGTCGAGTACCTGCACGTGTTCGGCTACACCGCGTACGCCTATATGTGGGCGCGGATGGCCAAGGCGGCCATGAGCACCCATTCCACTGACGACTTCTACGTCAGCAAACTGGCCACCGCGCGCTTCTACTTTGCCCGCGTGCTGCCGCGTATCCACTCGCTGAGCGCATCGGCCAAGGCC
This sequence comes from Pseudomonas sp. Sample_16, assembly GCF_004307665.1. Classification (NCBI taxonomy): domain Bacteria; kingdom Pseudomonadati; phylum Pseudomonadota; class Gammaproteobacteria; order Pseudomonadales; family Pseudomonadaceae; genus Pseudomonas; species Pseudomonas sp. Sample_16. Next base: position 9,589 of record NZ_RCOB01000168.1, on the reverse strand, counting down.
GGCAGCGAATGCCTGTTTGCGATGCAAGCCGAGCAGTTCTGAAAGGACAAGGAACCCCGACATGATGGCGACAAAAATAATTCCACCCGCCGAAGGCGCTTACGCCTACCCCTTGCTGATCAAGCAATTGCTGCTGTCCGGCGTGCGCTATGAACCGGGCCGGGAGATCGTCTACGCCGACAAACTGCGCTACACCTACCTGACGCTCAACGAGCGTATCCGCCGCCTGGCCAATGCGTTGACGGCGGCCGGGGTCAAGGCGGGCGACACCGTGGCGCTGCTCGATTGGGACAGCCACCGCTATCTGGAGTGCTTCTTCGCCGTGCCGATGATCGGCGCGGTGCTGCACACGGTGAACATTCGCCTGTCACCGGAGCAGGTGCTGTTCACCATGAACCACGCCGAGGATGACGTGGTGCTGGTGCATGATGATTTCTTGCCGCTGGTCGAACAAATCCACGGTCGACTGCAAACCGTAAGAGGCTACCTGCAACTCACCGATGACGAAGCGACTGCCACCTCGTTGCCGGTGCTGGGTGAATACGAATGCATGCTGTCCGAGGCATCCGACCAATGCGACTTCCCCGACTTCGACGAGAACTCGGTGGCGACCCTGTTCTACACCACCGGCACCACCGGCGACCCGAAAGGCGTGTACTTCACCCATCGCCAATTGGTCCTGCATACCCTGAATGCCGTCGGCACCCTGGGCGTGTACCAAGGCCAGCCGCTGCTGCGCTCCGACGACGTATACATGCCGATCACGCCGATGTTCCACGTGCATGCGTGGGGCGTGCCGTATGTCGCAACGCTGATGGGCATCAAACAGGTTTACCCCGGCCGCTACGAACCCAATAGCCTGGTGCGCTTGTACCGCGAAGAGAAGGTCACGTTCTCCCACTGCGTGCCGACCATTTTGCAGATGATCCTCAACTGCGAGGAAGGCAAGGCGACCCGTTTCAACGGCTGGAAAATGCTCCTCGGTGGCAGTGCCCTGACCCTCGGCATCGCCAGCGAAGCCAGCGCCAAAGGCATGCATGTGCACGCCGGTTACGGCATGTCGGAAACCTGCCCATTGCTGTGCCTGACTTACCTGCGTGATGAAGACCTCGCGCTGTCACGCGAAGCGCAGTTGCCGATCCGCATCAAGACCGGCACGACGGTGCCCATGGTCGACCTGAAAATCATCGACGCCAACGGCAACGACGTCGCCCACGACGGCGAATCCCTGGGTGAAATCGTGGTCCGGGCCCCGTGGCTGACCCAAGGCTATCTGAAGGAGCCGGCAAAAGGCGCCGAGCTCTGGGAAAACGGTTGGCTGCACACCGGCGACATGGCCTCCATCGACACGCTCGGTTGCGTGGAAATCAAGGACCGTATCAAGGACGTGATCAAGACCGGCGGCGAGTGGATCAGCTCCCTGGAACTGGAAAGCCTGATCAGTGAACACCCGGCGGTGATGTCGGTCGCGGTGGTGGGTATCGTCGATGAACAATGGGGCGAGCGTCCCATGGCCATGGTCGTCAGCGAGCCGGGGCAATACCTGGATCGCAAGATGCTGGAAACTCACTTGCAAGCTTTCGTCGACGGCGGCCGTATCAACAAATGGGCAATCCCCAAGCAGTTCAAGTTCGTCGCCGAAATCCCCAAGACCAGCGTCGGCAAGATCAACAAGAAACTGATCCGCGAAAGCGAAGCGAACTAAGCGCTACATCCTCGGCCGTGGCATGGTCGAGGGCATGCGTTGTTGCGGCGGGATAATCCTGCCGCTGCCTCGTTGGCGGACGGCCGCGCCTGATCGTCCTGACGGCTGTCGTGGCAGGACGAACCGCTGATGGCCACGGCCACGGCGAACAGGAGAGGCGCGAGCAAGTGCTTGGACATGGGGATTTTCCAGTGCCGGGTCATTGCAGCTTAATCGCTGTTACGCGCCTGCCACGTTCCGTTGGTCCGGCTTCCGGTTGGCGATTCTTGTGCCAAGCTGTTCGGATGCCAATCCGCCTGCCGCCGCCAGGAAACCCAGCACATGAAACTCATCCACACGTCGCACATCCGTCGAGAGTTCTACAAAGCCGTCGGCTACTCCCTTCGAATCGTCTGGCCGATTCTGTCCACCATGCTGGTGGTCATCGTTATATTCGGCCTGATCATCAGCTACCTGGAAGGCTGGGATCCGTTCGACGGCATCTATTTCGGTTTCGTGACGGGCTTGACCATCGGCTATGGCGAATTGGTGCCGAAACTGCCGTTGTCGCGGCTATTGGCAGTATTGCTGGGCTTCAATGGCGTGCTGCTGACGGCGATTTTTGCGGCAATCAGTGTCAGGGCGATTGAAATTGCCGTGCGTGTGACAGGCGCAGACAAGTAATGGGTCAACCCACCCCTGTGGGAGCGGGCTTGCCCGCGATGGCGTCAGTCCAGTCGACATTAATGTTGAATGTGATGGCCTCATCGCGGGCAAGCCCGCTCCCACAGGTTTTGCAGTCAATTTCCAGGGATCGGCAGGCTAAGCCTCCCAACCAGCCCCACTCACCGCGGCCTGCACCAGCGGGTGCAAGTCCGCGCCCTTATGCTCCGTCTGCCAGGCCAACAACTCCTTGCGCATGCTCGGCGCCCAGAACATCTGCAGATGATTACGCACACTGAGCACGGCCTGCTCCTGGTCCGGTTGAGTGGCGAAGTACTGGGCGATCTGGTTGGCCATCTTGATCAGGTTGTCGGTGCTCATCGGCGTACCTCCGCTTTATCGCCACGGGCCTTGCGGCGGTCCTTGAGCAAGCGGTCCTGTTCGTCGCTGAATGCCTGGAAGCGTTTTTGCCACTCCGAAGGGTGATAAACGCGGCTGACTTCGACGGCCGTAACCTTGTACTCCGGACAGTTGGTGGCCCAGTCGGAGTTGTCGGTTGTGATCACGTTGGCCCCTGATTCGGGGAAGTGGAACGTGGTGTACACCACGCCCGGCGCAACCCGTTCGGTGATCCGCGCACGCAGCACCGTCTGCCCGGCGCGGCTGCCGATGCCGACCCAGTCACCTTCGTTGATGCCACGGCTCTCGGCGTCGGTCGGGTGGATTTCCAGGCGGTCTTCATCATGCCAGGCAACGTTCTCTGTGCGCCGGGTCTGGGCGCCGACGTTGTACTGGCTGAGGATGCGCCCGGTGGTCAGCAGCAGCGGATAACGCGTGTTGACCTTCTCTTCGGTAGGCACATAACCGGTGAGCATGAAGCGCCCCTTGCCGCGCACGAACTGCTCGATGTGCATGGTCGGCGTACCGTCAGGTGCCGCGGCGTTGCATGGCCATTGCAGGCTGCCGTGGCGCTCGAGTTCGGCGTAGCTGACGTTGGTGAAGGTCGGCGTCAGGCTGGCGATTTCATCCATGATTTCTGACGGATGCCGGTAATTCATCGGGTAGCCCAACGCGTTGGCCAGCGCCACAGTGCCTTCCCAGTCGGCCTTGCCACCCAACGGCTCCATGACTTTGCGCACCCGCGAAATGCGCCGTTCGGCGTTGGTGAAAGTGCCGTCTTTTTCCAGGAACGAACTGCCCGGCAGGAACACGTGGGCGAACTTGGCGGTTTCGTTGAGGAAAATGTCCTGCACCACCACGCATTCCATGGCCGACAGCGCCGCGGTGACGTGTTGAGTATTCGGATCGCTCTGGGCGATGTCCTCGCCCTGGCAATACAAACCCTTGAAACTGCCGCCCAGCGCGGCCTCGAACATGTTGGGGATACGCAGGCCCGGGTCGGGTTGCAGGGTGACGTTCCACGCCTGTTCGAACTGGGTGCGCACTTCCACGTTGGAGACATGCCGGTAACCAGGCAGTTCGTGGGGGAACGAGCCCATGTCACAAGAGCCCTGCACGTTGTTCTGCCCGCGCAACGGGTTCACGCCTACACCTTCGCGACCGATGTTGCCGGTGGCCATGGCCAGGTTGGCGATGCCCATCACCGCGGTGCTGCCCTGGCTGTGCTCGGTCACCCCCAGGCCGTAATAGATCGCCGCGTTGCCGCCTGTGGCATACAGGCGCGCTGCGGCACGAATGTCGGCCGCGGGCACGCCGCAGATGGCGCCCAGTACTTCTGGCGAGTTGTCCGGGCGGCTGACGAATTCGCGCCAATTGGCAAAATCGCTGTCTTCGCAACGGGCGTCGATGAAGGCCTGATTGAGCAGCCCTTCAGTGACGATCACGTGGGCCAAGGCATTGAGCATGGCGACGTTGGTGCCCGGGCGCAGCGCCAAGTGCAACTCGGCGCGGGCATGCACCGAGTCCACCAGATCAATGCGCCGTGGATCGATCACAATCAGCCGTGCGCCTTCACGCAGGCGACGCTTGAGTTGGGAGGCGAATACCGGGTGGGCGTCGCTGGGGTTGGCGCCCATCACCAGGATCACATCGGCTTGCATCACCGAATCGAAACTCTGGGTACCGGCGGACTCGCCAAGGGTTTGTTTCAGGCCATAGCCAGTCGGCGAGTGACAGACCCGAGCACAGGTGTCGACGTTGTTATTGCCGAACGCGGCGCGCACCAGTTTTTGCACCAGGTAGGTTTCTTCGTTGGTGCAGCGGCTGGAGGTGATGCCACCGATGGAATCGCGGCCGTATTTTTGCTGCAACCGACGGAATTCGCTGGCGGCGTAGGTCACCGCCTCATCCCAGCTGACTTCCTGCCACGGGTCGTTGATGTGTTTGCGGATCATCGGCTTGGTGATGCGATCCGGGTGGGTCGCGTAACCCCAGGCAAAGCGGCCCTTGACGCAGGAATGGCCGTGGTTGGCCTGGCCGTTCTTGTCCGGAACCATGCGCACCAACTGGTCGCCTTTCATCTCGGCGCGGAACGAGCAGCCCACGCCGCAATAGGCACAAGTAGTGATCACGCTGTGTTCGGGCTGGCCCATTTCGACCACGCTTTTTTCCATCAGCGTCGCAGTAGGGCAGGCTTGTACACAGGCGCCGCAGGACACGCATTCCGAATCGAGGAAGTTATCCCCACCGGCAGCGGCCACCCGGGATTCAAACCCGCGCCCGGTAATCGTCAGGGCGAAGGTGCCCTGGGTTTCTTCGCAGGCGCGCACGCAGCGGTTGCAGACGATGCACTTGCTCGGGTCATAGTCGAAGTAGGGGTTGGAGGTGTCCTTCACGTCCTCCAGATGGTTCTCGCCTTCATAGCCGTAACGCACTTCCCGCAGACCAACCTGGCCGGCCACGGTTTGCAGCTCGCAATTGCCGTTGGCCGAGCAGGTCAGGCAGTCCAGCGGGTGATCGGAGATGTACAACTCCATGACATTGCGCCGCAGCGTCGCAAGCTTCGGCGTCTGGGTGTGCACGCTCATGCCTTCAGTGACCGGCGTGGTGCAGGACGCCGGGTAACCGCGCATGCCGTCGATCTCCACCAGGCACATGCGGCACGAGCCGAAGGCTTCCAGGCTGTCGGTGGCGCAGAGTTTGGGAATGGTGGTGCCGAGCATTGCAGCGGCGCGCATCACCGAGGTGCCTTCGGGCACGCTGATGCTGCGACCGTCGATATTCAAGGTGACTTGCACCTGGCTGTCGCGGGCCGGCGTGCCCAGATCGATATCGGTTTTCGGGTCGAAGAGAGTGATCATTGCTCGGCCTCCGAGGGCTGCAAGCCGAAGTCGGCGGGGAAGTACTTGAGGGCGCTGGCCACCGGGAAGGGGGCCATGCCGCCCAAGGCGCACAGCGAACCGTATTGCATCGTGTCGCACAGGTCCTTGAGGATGATCACCTGCTCATCGCGACCGCTCTGGTCCGGCGCGGCCAGCAGGCGGTCGATCACCTCGACACCGCGAGTCGAGCCGATGCGGCATGGCGTGCATTTGCCGCAGGATTCCTCGGCGCAGAACTCCATCGCGAAACGCGCCATCTGGGCCATGTCCAGGGTGTCGTCCGCCACCACCACACCCCCGTGACCGAGCATCGCGCCAATGGCGGCGAAGGCTTCGTAATCCAGCGGCGTATCGAATTGCGACGGTGGCACCCAGGCGCCGAGCGGCCCGCCCACCTGCGCAGCCTTCAGCGACCGACCACTGGCGGTACCGCCACCGTAATCTTCAACCAACTCCCGCAGGGTCAGGCCAAAAGCCCGTTCCACCAGTCCACCGTGACGAATATTGCCCGCCAGCTGAAAAGGCATGGTGCCCAGGGAACGGCCCATGCCGTAATCGCGATAGAACTGCGCACCCTTGGCCAGAATCAGCGGCACCGAAGCCAACGTCAGCACGTTGTGCACCAGCGTCGGCTGACCGAACAGGCCCTTCAACGCCGGAATCGGCGGCTTGGCGCGCACGACCCCGCGCTTGCCTTCCAGAGAGTCCAGCAGCGCGGTTTCCTCACCGCAGATATACGCACCGGCACCGACCCGCACTTCCATATCGAAAGCCTGACCGCTGCCGCCGACATTGGCGCCGAGGTAACCGTTCGCCCGGGCGATCTCCAGTGCGCTGCGTAAGGTCACCACGGCATCCGGATATTCCGAGCGCACGTAGATGTAGCCGTAAGTGGCGCCGACGCACAGGCCGGCAATGGCCATGCCTTCGATCAGCAGGAACGGGTCGCCTTCCATCAACATGCGGTCGGCAAAGGTGCCGGAGTCGCCTTCGTCGGCGTTGCACACGATGTACTTCTGCGCCGCTTCCGTCGCACGCACCGTGCGCCATTTGATCCCGGCGGGGAAAGCCGCGCCGCCACGGCCACGCAGGCCTGAGTCGAACACTGCCGTGGCAGTTTGCTCGCCGCCGATGGCGACGGCCCGGTTCAAACCTTCGAAACCGCCGTGGGCACAGTAATCGTCCAGCGACAGTGGCCGGGTGATGCCGGCGCGGGCGAACAACAGGCGTTGTTGAGTCTTCAGATAAGGCAATTTTTCCACCAGGCCCAAGGCCAGTGGATGCTTTGAAGGTTCGTCTTTTAATGAATCGAGCACAGAGGGCACATCGTCAGCGGTCAAAGGGCCGAAGCCGATACGACCTTGCGGGGTGTCCATTTCCAGCAACGGTTCCAACCAGTACAGGCCACGGGAACTGGTGCGCTGCAACGCCAGCGGCAGATTGCGTTCCTGGGCTTGAGTGATCAGGGCCGTGGAGACCTCGTCGGCACCCACAGCACGGGCCAGCGAATCACAGGGCAGATAAAGAGTCGGCATCACGCGTCCTCCCGGCAAGCGTCGAGCAAGGCATCCAGACGCTCGGCGCTCAGCCGCGCATGCACCCGGCCATCCAGCTCCAGAGCCGGCGAACAGGCGCATGCCCCAAGGCAATACACCGGCCGCAAACTGATGCTGCCATCGGCGCTGCTGCCGTGGTCATCCAGTTGCAGACGCTCACGCAACTGCGCCGCCAACTGCTCGGCGCCACGGCTCTTGCACGACTCGGCCCGGCACAGCCGCAGGATATGCCGCGCGGGCGGCGCAGTACGGAAGTCATGGTAAAAACTGATCACCCCACGCACCTCGGCCTGGCTCAGGTTCAGGGCATGGGCAATCTCGGGGACGGCGACATCGGGGACGTACCCAATACGCTCCTGAATATCATGAAGAATGGGCAACAGCGCACCCGCAGAGCCCTTGTGGCGCTCCAGCAAACTGTTGACCACCGGCAGGTGCAACATCTCATCAGGCATTCAGCAATCCTCACGGTCACGGACAAACCAGATGGCTGTCGGTCGTCCGAAAGTGTCGGCTGCGGCACTCACACCACGTCACGGTATCGTGGCAATTCAGGCCGTTGGCCAGGGCACCCTGAGCGGGCATCTTGTTGTGCCCGGCACGGTCTTCGCCGCACCTCGACTGGGCATAAAAGGCAGCTTGCCACGCCGCTATTGAATGACCTGCACCAAAGCGACGTGTTTGGTTCTGCCTACGACCTCTTATTGAGTCTAGATGAGAGTGGCGCGGGGGCATTGACCCATGGACGTGCGCGCCTGATGTCTATCGGGCGCGCACGCCAAATGTAGGAGCGAGCCTGCTCGCGATAGCGCCAGCCGAACCACCACCAACCTCGAAGAAAAAGGTAGTGACGCCGGAAACATCCTACATCCCGCGAGCCATTACAAAATAGGAAAGGTCCGAATCGTCAGTTTAACGATATCCGAATGAGCGAATACTCGTTCCGAAATACGTAAATTCTCTCCTGTAAGTTTGATAAACAACTACTGCAAGGAACGGTCACATGGCGTTCGACGCTTACGTCAAAATCGAAGGTATTCCAGGCGAAGCGCTTGATGACCAACACAAGGACTGGATAGAAATTACCGGGTACAGTTTCAGCACTCACCAGGAAGCCTCGTCTACTCCAGTTCCGCAGGCGGTGCCTCATCGGGGCGCACGACCGTTAGCGACTTCACATTCACCAAGAATCTGGACAAGTCCAGTTGCAAGCTCATAGAGGCCAGTTGCGCAGGGGACCATCTAAAAGAAGTCGTCCTGACCCTGCATCGCGCTGGAGGCGAGAAGCAGAAGTACTTCGAAGTTGTGCTGGAAGAAGTCATCATTTCAAGTTACGCACAAGCCGCAAATGAAGGTGTACCTACCGAAAGCATCAGCTTGAATTATGGGCGGATTAAAACGATCTATATCCAGCAAAAAAGAACGGACGGTGCTGGCGGAGGTAATGTGGCGGGTGGTTGGGATCGCATCAGCAACAAAAAATACTGCTGAGGTGCCATCCATGTCAGAGACCTATAGTTTTATAAATTCAAGAATGCAACCTTATTCCTATTTGAAATCGACCTTGCAGCTTGGCAAGAACTCGATGTCAAAATTCGATGTGTTGAATGCACATGTTGTCAATTCGGTGGTACTGCCAGGCGAGCTGGTAATCGTAGGTGATAATTCAACACCGTCGTGTACGGCTGAAGAAGCGTTCTACATGAAGAAGGCCTTTGAAATCCACTTGGCACTCATGGTCAATGGAATGCAAAGTGATGGATTTCTATTAGAGAATCATGAACTCATAACAAGAGCGCTTGGGTATTCATCTATTGGAATAGGTAGCGTTGGCAGTGCTTGGAGTAAGCACCTTGATGGTATCAAGCAAACTCTTGAAGAGATCGAAGCGGCTCATCGTTATCACATTAGAAGTGGGACGGCTCAGGCTCGAAATGATTTCTTGACGAAGCGCGAGCTGTTATTTAAACAGCTCGATGATCAGCTGAAAGGTTTTGCCAAATATGGCTCAGGCTTACGCAATCAAGGCTCGATACGAAATATGATTGAGATGTCCAAGCAAAGCTATTTACATTCAGGAGTGATAGCAGGTTACGCAGAAACTATTAGCGGCGTGGCGAGAGTTTCGAATATCCTGAAAAAGGGTACGTACTTAGGTGTCGGTTTGAGTGTAACTGCTGCTGGGGCCTCTATCTACGCTGCATGTACGACTGGGCGCGAAACGGAATGCAGGAAGGCAAAATATGTTGAGGGTAGTAAGTTGTCTGGAAGTATTATTGTTGGGACCTTCGGAGGAACTATAGCGAGCGGTGCGGCTGCGATGGGTTGCGTTGCTGTACTTGGCTTAGCCACCGGAGGCCCTGGCGTCTTAGCTTGTGCAATTATTGGGGGTGGGTTAGGGGGAT